>JANTFT010000032.1 GCA_024763275.1 Anaerolineales bacterium
CCCCTTGTAGCCCCACGGACAAACACACCGTTCTCATAGTGGAGTACAACTGTTAAGCCATCCAGCTTTGGTTCCAAAGTATAGCCGGTCTCTTTCACCCGGGGATCCAGCTTGCTGATGCGATCGTACCAGGCAATCAGCTCCTCAGCTGAAAAAGCGTTGTCAAGACTGAGAATGGGTGCTGGATGTTCCAGTCGGTTAAAAGCCTCGGCAGGTTCTGTACCAGCGCGCTGGGTCGGGGAATCCGGAGTTTTTAGCTCAGGATATCTGGATTCGAGGTCCAGCAGCTCCCGGTACAAGCGGTCATATTCCAGATCGCTGATCACCGGCTCGTTGAGGATGTAATAGCGGTAATTATGGTAGCGAAGTTCTTCCTGGAGTTCCCGCAGACGATCTTGATCCGTTTTTACGCTCATAAAAAACATTATAGCTCATAAGCCGATCCAGAAAGGATCCTTAGTAACCTGGTTTAGAAAGTACCAGCGAAATCCGGGATATTGGTATAATAGGGAGCACACGCCAAAACACCCCCAGGCGAAGCGTTTTATCGGGGATCTATGACCGCGGGAAACATCATCACCAGACACTTATCTACAACAGGAGTCTCCATGTCAGCTGGAAAAATCATCGCTTATATCTCAGCAGCTCTTTTTATTGGCCTGGGAGCATTGTTCATTTTAAGCGCATTTGGATCCACACCTCAACCCCAGAACATCATTACCGGCATCATCCTGGTGGTAATCGGATTTGGGTTGATTTTCGTGGCCAGCAGGAAAAAGCCTGGGGAACAGGGAGAACAGGAAGTGAAATATGAGATCGACCTGTCTGGAGATGTGAACCTGGATACCCTGACCTGCAAATCCTGCGGCGGACAATTGAGCTCGGAAAACATCACCATGGTCGCAGGAGCTCCCGTAGTCACCTGCCCGTTTTGCGGCACCACCTATCAGCTCACCGAAGAACCAAAATGGTAAGTTCACCGAGGCGCTCTATGAAAAAGACCTTATTGTTCCTGGTTGTCATCCTGCTGCTGATCGTTCCTGGCACTGCCCTTGCCCAGAGTTATTACTTCTCGGTTGAGCGGGCCAACGTTGACGCCTTCTGGCAGGAGGACGGCACTCTTGACCTGATCTATGAATTTTCGTTTGTGAACCAGCCGGAAGGGCATGCCATTGAATATGTCGATGTCGGCCTGCCCAACTACAACTACTATGACAGCGATATCACGGCCAACGTCAACGGCCAGCCGGTATATGATATTTCCAGCTCCAACTATGAGGGGTCTGGCTCGGGCGTGGCGGTCGGTCTGGGCTCTTATGCCATTCCCCCGGGCGGGAGAGGTACAGTCCAGGTATTTGTCTTCGGGATTGAAGAAGTGCTCTATCCGGACACACAAAACGATGATTATGCCAGCGCCGTTTTCATGCCCACTTATTTTGGGTCAGAATACGTCACCGGCACCACCGATATGACCGTCGCTTTCCATCTCCCACCCGGCATCAACCCGGAAGAACCCCGCTGGCATGCTTCCCCCAGCGGCTTTTCCAGCTCCCCGGTGACCGGGAAGGATAGCTCCGGGCGGATCACCTACACCTGGAGGAACACGGCTGCCGACATCTCCAAACGCTACAAGTTCGGGGCTTCTTTTCCTTCCAACTACGTTCCCGCGTCAGCGATCTTCACACCGACGATCTGGCAGCGGCTGGGGATTTCACCCGAGGCAGTCACCGGAATTCTGTGTTTTGGGGGAGTTGCTCTGTTTATCATCCTTGTCATAGCAATCTCCGCTTCTGCTTCCAGGAAGAGAAAGCTCAAATACCTGCCTCCTAAGATCCGTATTGAAGGCCACGGTATCAAACGCGGATTAACCGCGATCGAAGCGGCCATCCTGCTGGAAAGACCGGCTGACAAGATCTTCACCATGATCCTGTTCTCGCTGATCCAGAAAAATGCGGCCAGGGTGATCAGCAAGGATCCCTTGAAGCTTGAATTCAGCGATCCTCTCCCCCCCAACCTCCGTAAATATGAGACCCAATTCGTAAAAGCCTATCAAAACAAATCCAGCAAGGTTCGCAAGACTGAGCTCCAGGACCTGATGATCGATCTCATTAAAAGCGTGGGCAAGAAGATGGAAGGCTTCAGTCATAAAGAGACTGTCCGCTACTATGAGGATATCATCAAGCGCGCCTGGCAGCAGGTCCAGGACGCCGAGACGCCGGAGATCAAAAGCGAGAAATACAACGAGCACATGGGTTGGACCATGCTGGATAAGGATTTTGAGGATAAGACCCAGGATGTTTTCCGCCGGGGGCCCGTGTTCCTGCCCGTGTGGTGGAATCGCTACGATCCTACCTACACCCCCCCCAGGACCGCCAAGACCGCTGCTCCCAGCCTGAGAACCAGCCGGCCCAGCGGCTCTGGCGTCAATCTGCCGCAGCTTCCGGGAGGTGATTTCGCGGCCTCCATGGTAAGTGGGATCTCCACCTTCTCCAGCAATGTGGTCGGGAACATCACCGACTTCACCAGCCGGATCACCCAGAAAACCAACCCCATCCCTGTATCAACCAGCTCTTCGAGTGGAGGAGGATGGAGCAGCGGCGGGGGCAGCTCCTGTGCTTGCGCTTGCGCCTGTGCCGGGTGTGCCTGCGCCTGTGCGGGTGGTGGGCGCTAACCAGCGATGAAAAAACTGAATTCCCGGGGATTACCGCAATTACTGCGGAAGTTGAATCCTGCTCCAAAGCCTGCCGGGGTCTCGGCGGGGCTGCACCATTTCCGGAGGGGCGCGGATCAGGACAAGACCAGACTGCACCTGAGGGTTGACCCTGACGGCAGCGGCACCCTGGTGATCAACGCCAGTTCAATCCTGCACCTCAATCAAACCGCCAGCCTGATTGCCTATTACCATTTGGGCGGGTTGGACCCGGCCGCCATCGTCGATAAGGTAGCCCAGGTCTTCGAGATTTCTCCAGACGAGGCCCTGGATCATATCCACCTGATAACCGCTGATCTGGAAAGTTTCATCCAGGCAGACGGCAATCCGGTCCAGACCTATTCCGGGGTTGAGATCAACGCGCCGTACAGCCACCATCCCAGCTCCCCTTACCGCATGGACCTGGCGCTCACCTACCGCTGCAACAACGACTGTCATCACTGCTACAACGCCAGATTGAGGTCTTATCCCGAACTGGATACCATTGAGTGGAAGAAAATCATCGACCGCTGCTGGGAGCTGAACATTCCCCACCTGATCTTCACCGGAGGCGAGCCCACCCTGCGGGACGATCTGGTGGAGCTGATCGCCTATGCCGAGAATACCGGGCAGATCACCGGGCTGAACACCAATGGCCGCCGCCTGCGAGACCCCGATTACGTACAGGCCCTGGTTGATGCCGGTCTGGACCACGTCCAGATCACAGTGGAATCCCACAGCGAGGAGATCCATGATCAGATGGTCAACCATCAAGGAGCCTGGAAGCAGACCATCGCTGGGCTGCGGAACGCCCTGGACAGCTCTCTGTTTGTGATGACCAACACGACCATGCTGAAAAACAATCAGGAAAGCCTGGGTGACACTTTGGATTTCCTGGGTGAGCTCGGTGTGCCCACTGTGGGGCTGAATGCCCTGATCTACTCAGGGAGAGGCAGGGATGTGGGTACCGGACTTTCCGAAGAAGAGCTGCCGCCTTTACTGGCGCTGGCGCAGAGCAAAACCAGCTCTCAGGGTCAGAAGCTGATCTGGTATACACCCACGCTTTACTGTCATTTCAACCCCCTGGAGATGGATCTGGGTATAAAGGGATGCACAGCTGCCCTCTATAATATGTGCGTCGAGCCAGACGGCGGCGTGATCCCCTGCCAGTCTTACTACCAGCAGCTTGGCAAGATCACAGAGGACAGCTGGAAATCGATCTGGGAGCATGAGCTGGCGCTTGAGCTGCGAGAGAGAGCCTATGTCCCGGGTGAATGCCAAACCTGCAGCCTTCTGGAAGAATGTGGGGCCGGCTGTCCCTTAGCCTACGCAGAGAATCCCCGCCCACTTTATCCCATCATCCCTCCTCCAGATTGAAACCTAAAAGGATAAAATCCATCTATGGCAAACTTGATAACCATCATTCGCTTCCCGATGCTTTTTATTTATCTGGGCATTCTCTACTATGGAAATCAGAACCTGCTGTACTGGAATGTCCCTTTCATCATCTTTATCTTCCTGCTCGACAGCCTTGACGGCTGGGTAGCCCGGAAAAGGGGTGAAAGCTCCCTGCTCGGCAGCGTGCTCGATATCGCCACTGACCGCACCCTGGAATACGTGCTGTGGGTGGTCTTTTCCCATCTGGGCTTGATCCCGGTGATCGTTCCGCTGATCGTGCTGCTGAGAGGGACCACTGTTGACGCGGTCCGCTCTGTAGGAATGAAAAGCGGGCTGAGCGCGTTCGATCAGATCCAATCACCCTGGAGCCGTTTTCTGGTCAGTTCCCGCTTCATGCGGGCTACCTACGGAGTAGCCAAAGCTGTGGCGGCCGGGACGCTGTCTCTGGTCTGGGCACTTCAAGTCGACGGCTCCCCCTGGTTCCAAGCCTTTCACACAGCCGGGCTGGTATTCACCTGGCTGAGCGTTTTTCTCTGCGTTATCAGGGGCCTGCCCGTTCTCATCGAAGGCTTCAACTCCCTGAGCGGCCAGCGAACAAGCAGCTAAAAGAGCCCTTTGCCAAGAGACACAACCATGACATCACACAGATTCCTGAACAGTAAACTGGCAGTGAGGTTTTCCATCCTGGTCGGAAAATATCTGCCCCGGCCGGCCGGCTACAGCCTGGCGAGATCTATTGCCAGGTTGATAAGTTCACTTGAGGGTCTGGAAATCAGCCGGGCGATCCGCGCCAATCAGTATGTCGTCAACGGGGAAACCGGGACCCATGAGGCACTGGTCCGACTTTGCAGAGAAGTGCTTACCCATGCCGGTCAGAGCTATTACGACCTCTACCATTACATAGAGAAAAGGAAAAAACTGGAGGAGCTGGTCCCCCTGACCGAACCGATGAGGGAATTCATCAAGCTGTCTCAAGAAAACCAGGGCTATATGGTTGCGGCACCTCATATGAGCAATTTCGACCTGGTCGTGTCCCGCCTGGTCAGTGAGGGCTTTCAGGGCAAAGTGCTCTCATACCCCAACCCGGGCAGCGGATACCAGCTGCAAAACCAGATCCGCTCCTCCTACGGTCTGGAACTCATCCCCGGAGGAAATTCCGAGGTGGAATCTTTTGCGGTCGATTATCTCAAGAGCGGTGGCGTCATGGCAACTGGAGTGGACAGACCGGTGCCGGGCCGGAAAAAGCGCCACTATGTGGAATTCTTTGGCAGGCCCAGCCCGCTCCCGGTTGGCTATATCTCCACTGCCCTGGCGGCAGATGTCCCGATCATCGCCGTTACCGCCATCAAAGAGCCCAACGGCAATTATGGGTTCAGGCATTCAGGGCCCATCCCCTTGAAGAGATACCGCAGCAAGCTGGACAATATTTATCTTAATGCCGAAAACGTCCTGAAGAGGATAGAGGAATTCATCAGGCTGGCGCCGGATCAGTGGCTGATGTTCTATCAAGTCTGGCCTGACCTGTTGCAAGAGGGCTTATGATCTACAGCATATCCGGTCTGGTCCTGTTTCTGCTGGGCAGCGCTCACTCATTCCTGCCAACCAGCCAGCTGGAGACAAAATTTATCCTGTTTCTGCAGAGGGTTTTCAATCGCAAGCCCTCCCTGGCTTTCTTCAGGGAGATCTGGTTCCTGGGCAGGACCCCCTTTGCCCTGGTAATCCTGGTGCTGCTTACCTGCCTGAGATGGAAATCAGGGCTGGTTGCTATGGCTGTTTTTGGGATCACAGTAGGCCTCGAGCAGTTGGTCAAGGGTCTCTTTAATCGCCAGCGCCCCTTTGCTGAAAGGGCTGAGATTAAAATGCTCCAGCCCCGGGAACCTCACGACCCGTCGTTTCCCAGCGGTGATACTCTCCGCATCTGGTACCTGGCTCTGATCCTTTCCTCGGTACTGGGCTGGAACGTTCCCTTCGGGATTGGTGCGTTCTTCCTGGCTCTGTTGGTCACTCTGGGAAGGCTGGTGATGGGTGTGCACTATCTTTCCGACGCCCTGGCCGGAGCAGGGTTGGGGCTGCTGGGTGCCAGTACAACGATTTGGCTCTGGCATTTACTACAGCTATTATAAAAGGAGTGGAAATGGACTTTGAAAAGCTCATCCATAAACGCTACAGCTGCCGCTACTATTCCTCTGAACCTGTAGAGAGCGACCAGCTTAGCAAGGTTCTCGAGGCAGCCCGCCTCGCCCCCACAGCTGCCAACAGGCAGCCCTTCCAGGTCATTGTCATTCAGACAGAGAACAAAGGGGGTGACCTGTTGAAGATTTACGGGAGAGATTGGTTCGTGCAGCCACCCCTGGTGCTTTGCGTTTGCAGTCTGCCGAACCTTGGCTGGCGGCGCAAGAAATATGACAACAGGGAATACGCCACCGTTGACGCTGCCATAGTGATGGATCATATCACCCTGCAGGCTGCTGACCTGGGCCTGGGCACCTGCTGGATCGGCGATTTCAACCCCGAAGCTGCCCGGGAACTGCTGGGACTGCCTGACGAGGTTGAACCCATCGCCTTTACACCGCTGGGCCATCAGCGTGACGAACCAACCGAGAAGATAAGAAAGCCCCTTGAGGAACTCATCCGCTATGACACATGGTAAGATAGCAATAGAAGAAGGGACCTGGTTCATCCCTACAGGAGCAGGACATGAGCAAGATAATTGACCGGATCACCAATCTGTTTCAGCCCGCCAAGCCGCTCCCAGCTGGCCTGTACCACTACCAAACTCCCCCCCAGGCCGAGCGGCAGTACCGCCTGCATCTGCGAGTGAATGAGGACGGCGGGGGTTTGTTGATCATCAATGCCTCCACGGTCCTTCACCTCAATCGAACCGCTGCGGAGTTTGTCTACCACTTGATCCAGGAAACCCCCGTCGAAGAGGTCGCCCGCATGATCGCTTCCCGCTATCGGATCAGCCGGAATGATGCCCGGTTGGATTTCCTGGAAGTCAAATCCAAGATTCTCACCCTGCTCGACACCCCCGACCTCGATCCTGTCAGCTTCCTGGAAATCTCCCGGGAGGAGCCCTACAGCGAAACCATTTCAGCTCCCTACCGCCTGGACTGCGCCCTGACCTACAGGCTGCCGGATTCCAGCAACCCGCAATTTGCCCCCACCAGGAGGGTCGACAGGGAACTGACAACCGAGGAATGGTATACCATTATCGATAGAGCCTGGGAAATGGGCATTCCCCACCTGATCTTCACAGGAGGGGAACCCACCCTGAGAGAGGATTTGATCGCCCTGATCAAAAAGGCGGAACAGAACGGCCAGGTGACCGGCTTGCTTTCAGACGGGCTTAAGTTCAAAGATGACGGCTTCCGGAAGGAAATCCTGATAAGCGGGCTTGACCACCTGCTCTTTCTGCTTTCGGAGAACGAGGAGGTGTCCTGGCAAGCCCTGCAGGCAATATTGGACGAAGACCTTTACACAACTGTCCATATCACCGTCACCCCGACGAACACTGCGAAACTAGGGGATATCATTGCCCGCTGTAAGGATCTCGGCGCCAATTCCATATCTCTGTCCGCTGTTGATATCCCGGATGAAGCTCTGGACGGGACCATGTCCCAGGCCCACACCCTGGTCGCTGAGGCAGATGTGCCCCTGAAGTGGGATCTCCCTGTGCCCTATTCCGCCCACAACCCCATCGCCCTGGAACTGAAAAAAGACCAGGGTACCCCCCAGGGGGCAGGCAGAGCCTGGGCTTACGTTGAGCCGGACGGCGACGTCCTGCCCGGTCAAGGCATCAACCAGATCCTCGGCAACATGCTGGACGATAACTGGCAAATGATCTGGGGCCAGGAGCGAACTGAACGCGAAGACTGATGCCTCTCTCCAGAGAAGAATGGCACCAAAGGTTCAAGCTGCAAGCCAGGTGGACAGAAGCCCTGCGGCTGTACTTTTTCGAGCTCCTCAAGACCAACGACATCACAGCTGTGCTGGACATGGGCTGCGGCACAGGCGCCCTGCTGCCCGATCTGCAGTCCCTCTCCTCGGGAGTAATCTGGGGGGCAGATATCGAACTCGAACATCTTGATCTCGCCAGAACTGTCTGCCCTGAGTGTCGGTTGGCAGGTGCTAATGTCCACCACCTGCCCTTCTCGGACAGCAGCTTTGAGGTTGTTCTCTGCCATTATTTCCTGATGTGGGTCGGTGATCCCGGTCATGCGCTTGCGGAAATGCGCCGGGTCGCGAAACCCGGAGGATTCGTGGTCGCCTTCGCCGAGCCGGATTACGGGGGCAGGATTGACTACCCTCCTGAATTCTTCAGCCTTCGCGACGATCAAATATCAGGACTGCTGGAGCAAGGGGCCGATCCCAGGATGGGGAGGAAGCTGAAAGGCCTTTTTCAATCCCAGGGCTTCTCGAACATTGAAAGCGGTGTCTATCAAGGGCGCTGGTCCTCAGATGAATCACCTGAGGAAATCAATTCCGAATGGAAGATCCTGGCGGAAGACCTGGCCGGAACTCTCACCATCAAGGAACTGGGTGTCTTGAGAAAACACGATCAAGCTGCCCGGATGAAAGGGACCAGGCTGATCTATGTGCCAACCTTTTATGCCTGGGGAAAGGTTGACAAGGGGAAGTGAACGCCAGAGCCGCACACTGTATTCAAGACTGCCCGCAAGAGTTATAATGCCCCCACATATATCTTAGGTAAAGGAAAATTCATTCAGGTAGATAAAATGATGGATTATGATAATCGCTTAACCCAGCGCTTTATTGAAGCCTTTAAAATGGCTTTTGAAAAGCACAGGGAACAAACCCGGAAGGGGTCGCAGACTCCCTATATTGCCCACCTGATGTCCGTGGCGTCCCTTGTGCTCGAAAACGGAGGCAACGAAGACCAGGCCATCGCGGCCCTGCTGCATGACGCGGTAGAAGACCAGGGAGGACTGCCAACACTCCAGGAGATCAGGGAGAAATTCGGGGATAATGTAGCGGATCTGGTGGACGGCTGTACGGATGCCTACACGCAACCGAAGCCGCCCTGGAAGGAGCGTAAAACCGCCTATCTGGAAAGGCTCCAGACCGCCTCGGATCAAATCCTGCTGATCTCCCTGGCCGATAAGGTCCATAATGCCCGTTCTATTCTCAGAGATCTGCAGCTGATCGGCGACCACATCTGGGATAAATTCACTCCCGCAAAGTCCGAAACTTTGTGGTACTACCAATCGCTGGCAAATATCTTTGATTCCGCCCCCTATCCGTCTCTGAAGAACGAATTCAGAGATCTGGTGGAAGAGATCATTACCCTGGCCAATTTACTTGGAAACGCTGAATGAACGAACAACCTTTATCCCTGAACAAATATCAAGCTCTGGCTAAACGCTCAGCTGGAGCCGGCGGCAACGGCGATCGCCGCCTGGTCGTATCAGCGCTGGGACTGGCTGGAGAAGCGGGGGAATTTGCCAATCTGGTAAAGAAGATGACCGCCCACGGCCACCCTTTCGACCCCCTGGCCCTGCAGGATGAGCTGGGCGATGTGCTCTGGTATCTGGCGGAGGCAGCCACGGCTGTTGGCCTGGACCTTGAGGATATTGCCCAGGCCAACGTGGATAAGCTGCTCAAAAGGTATCCGGACGGCTTCAACCAGCAGGACAGCATTAATCGTCAGGACTGAGCCCACCCGCAGGAACGGGGCCAACCCCCGGCCAACCTCTCAGGAATATGCTGTCTATCAGTAGTACTGGAACTCCACCAACCCGATTCCCTGTTCGACTGTGATCAGCAGGTCCGCGTTGGTGTGGTCGGTCCCCGGAGTCACATAGTAACCGTTTTCCAGGTTAATGTCTGGTGGGAAATCCACCTTTGACAGGCCGTCCTGAGCATCCACCGCGATCCGGGTATGAGCTGGTACCTGGATCTGGATGGCTCCCAATCCCTGTTTGATCAGGATCCCTTCCGGGCTGGATCCAGGCAGTTTGACATAGATCCTGCCCACTCCCTGTTCGGATTGCAGGGATTCCAGGTTCAGCGAATCAAGAGTCAGGACCAGCTCCCCCACAGCATTATCGATCTGGAGTTGGGCCGGTATGTCCGGGTTAAGTTCCAGTTCCCAGCGAGCAACACGCGAGAAAAAGGTCTGGGCGATATTCTCCAGCTGATAGCTGGCCAGACTGCCCCGCAGGTCCAGAACTCCGCTCACACCATCCGGAGCCAATCTGCCGGTGATCAAATCTCCTTCCCCGGCATTTCCAGAGAGAGTCAGCTTTCCCACGTCCAGCGACAAGTCCAGGGCGGCTGCCTCCGTCGTGCTGGAAAGGGTCTCCCTGATCTGGCGGGAATTACGGGGAGCTTCCAACCCCTGCCCAACCAGCCAAACTGCCCCTCCGATCAAGAGCACGGCCAGAAGGATCCCCACCAGGTTCTTCCAACCCGACTTCCCTTTGAAGAGCAGGTCGATGCCAGCAACGATCAGCAAGATGGGCCACAGCTGGGCGATCCGCGTCCAGCTGATATCTATCCAGGTCCCGAAATAGTTCGCCAGCAGGAAGATGCCGGCGCCGATCAGCAAGATCGGCCAGGCTATTCCCTCCCGTCGGAAAAGGTCATCCAGCCCGGCAACGATCAGCAATACCGGCCACAGATGCCAGATCGCGCTCCAGCTAACACCAGTGATCAAGCCGGTATTCTTTCCCAAAAAGATAAGCCCAATCGCGATCAAGAGGATCGGACCGAAATAGCTCCGTCGGTAAGAAGGTTTCCAGTTTGATTTTCCGTTCTCATTTGTCATCGTCTACTCTCCCTGCTGCCGGAAAAGCAGGGCAAAGCCCCCGGCGATCAGCAAGACTGGCCAGAGCAGATCAAAATCCAACCAGGCCAGCCAGGCCATGTTCAATCGCTCGGCGAGCATCACTCCCCCCACAACGATCAACCCCGCACCCAGGATCAATCCCGCTTGGGGGTGCGGCCGGGTCACAGCGGCCTGGATATCATCCCCCATGGATATCACTTTATCCCTGAAGGTCCCATCTTTGAACCCGTAGGATTTGCCTTCCCCAGGAATCAGGATCCACAAGAGGAGATAGAGAATAAACCCGAATTGGCTTCCAAAGAGCAGCACCACAAATATCAGGCGGAAGAAGATAGGGTCGAGGTTGAAATAAGCGCCCAACCCCCCGCAAACACCTCCTATCATACGGTCGGATGAACTCCGATAGAGTTTGACATTATCCATACCAGATCTCCATTAGCTTATTTCCAGCTGCGGACCAGAATGAACACTCCCAGACCCACCAGCAGCGCAGGCCAGATATAATTGACAACATTCTTGAAGGGAGCGAACAGAATGAATCCCAGCAGGATGAGGGCAGCAGCCGGGATGTAAGCCCAGCGGGTATCATGAGTCTGATTGGGCAGGGCAGCGACCAGGGCAAAGGTTACTCCCATCCCGATAAAGAAAATCCCATCCGTCCAGTCTGTCAGGAACTCGACCCCGTCCACCAGGGCCAGGGTGACCAGCACACCTCCTGGAATGATGGCCCACCACTGATCCTTCCGGCGCAGATACAGCAGCCAGAAAGCCATGCCCAAACAGCCCAGAAACACCGTACCGTTCCAATTCCCTGAGGGCATGCCCGGAATCAGGTCATCCAGGCTGACCAGAGCCAGCCCCAGCAGGGTCAACCCCGGGATAACAGACCAGGGCTGATCACGCTTGCTGAAATATATCCACAAGAACACCCCCGCCCCTACCCCCATCAGGACCACCCACAAATAATCGAGAGCGCTGCCCAGGACCTGGAACTCCTGCAGTAAAAACAGGATCCCGGCCACTATCAGCAGCCCACCCCACACCATTCTGCTGCGATCTTTACTCATATCACCCTTCCTGCTACTCCCAGATTGTTAATGATTACGACGCCAGCCCTCCTGGCAAGAGAGAGGACCGGCTACTGCAATATACGCAAAAGCGGGAATGAAGTTGCACGCTGCTGATTCAAATCTCCTACCGGTCTGGATCGGATCGCTGACTGACCGCTACCAGGTGCGGAACCTCCCCTACCCAAGCGAATTGAGGGCTCCCTGCAGGGTTTCCCGCCAGGAGTCACCTTCAATCTCCGGGGAGCTTCCCAAAATGTCCGACCAGGGCTGATCGGTCAGCGCCGCTCCAACAGCTTGCCCGCAGGCCTTTCCGGCCTCGAGATCGTAGCCCCCTTCCAGTACGACAGCGATCCGCCCGGAGCAGTGCTCCCTGGACCAGTCCCCGAGCGACTCAATCACCTGGTAGATGGCACCCGCAGACACCTGCATGCTGCCCAGCGGATCCCTCCAGTGGATGTCAAAGCCAAAACTTATCAACAAGAAATCCGGTTCCTTGTGATCCAGGTAAGGCAGGATGACCTCCTCCAGCAGGGTCAGGTAAGCCTGATCCCCGGAAAAGGCCGGGATCGGCAGGTTCAGGGTGCAGTTCTCCCCCACTCCTGCTCCCACATCAGATAGTGCACCCGATCCGGGATAGAAAGGTGCCTGGTGAATGGAGATATAACTAACATCAGACCGCTCCCAGAATATTTCCTGCGTGCCGTTGCCGTGATGCAGATCAAGATCCACGATGGCGAGCCGTCGGGCTCCTTTCTCCTTCAGCAGGTATTCCGCGGCCACAGCCACGTTGTTGATCAGGCAGAACCCCATCCCCCGGTCGCGGGTAGCATGGTGCCCGGGAGGACGGGTCAGGGCAAAGCCCGCTTCCACAACCCGATCCCAGACCTGATCGACAAGCGCTACTGCCCCCCCAGCGGCGTTCAAAGCCAGCTGCCAGGAATCTTTCGTTACATAGGTATCCGGGTCAAGCATGCCCCCTCGCTGGCTGGTCCATTCCAGCAGGCGTAAGTAATCCGGATCATGTACTGCGCTGAGGAGCTC
This sequence comes from Anaerolineales bacterium, assembly GCA_024763275.1. Taxonomy (GTDB): domain Bacteria; phylum Chloroflexota; class Anaerolineae; order Anaerolineales; family UBA11858; genus B10-G9. The sequence goes on from JANTFT010000032.1 coordinate 13,010, forward strand.
AGGATTGACCGGCAGGGGGGTCACCTGCAAGCACTCCTCCCAGATCCCAATCTCCTCCAGACCTTCCTTGAGCGCTTCAACCCGCTCGGGCCGCTCCGGATGTCCGGGGAAATAGTGTCTCTGGTGTCCTTCAGGATAATACAATGCAAGGGAAACCATGCGCTCCTCCCGATCTCGATTGTTTATTAAAAAAAGAGCGTCCTTATGATATTATACATTTTCGGCAAAAAGAAAAAACAATAAATACGCTGACAGAGATTGATATCAAGGAGCATCATGAAACATCAGGAAGGCAATTTCGTCAACTATCAGAATCTGCAGATCTATTACCAGGGCTGGCTTCCGGAGGACAAACCCAGAGGTATTCTAGTGATCGCCCACGGACTGCATGAACACAGCGGCAGGTACCAGCATGTCGGCAAATTCTTCACTGCACACGGTTACGCTGTTTTCGGACTGGACTTTCCCGGCCACGGCAAATCAGAGGGGCTCAGATCCTACATAGACTCTTTTGAAGAATTCCCTGCAACACTGTTGGCCTTTGTAGAAATGGTTCGGGATTGGCATCCAGGCCTGCCCATCTTCCTTATGGGTCATTCCCTGGGAGGTTTGATTTCCTCTGTCTTTTTATTGGACCACCAGGAGCTCATCAACGGAGCTATCCTCTCTGGTTCTCTGGTCAAAGTGCCTGACTACGTGACCGAGCTGACCCTTAAAATCAGCAGGCTGCTGGCGGGAGTTTTCCCCAAATTCCGCCTGCTGGGAATTGACAAAGAGGGCCTCAGCCGGGACCCCGCTGTGATCCAGGCATATATCAATGATCCCCTGGTGTTCACCGGGAAAACGACCGCCAGGATCTCCAATGAGATCAACCTCGGTATTTCCCGCCTCGAGAAAGAGGGATCCAAAATCGAAATCCCCCTCCTGCTGCTCCACGGCGGCGCTGACAGGTTATGCGACCCCGCCTGGTCAAAGTATCTCCACGACCTGGTATCCTCCCGGGATAAGGAGCTGATCATCTACGAAGGGCTTTTTCACGAAATCTACAACGAACTAGAAGCGGACAGGGTGTTCCAGGATGTCCTCAGCTGGCTTGAAAAACACCAGAGCTGAGGTCCGTTTCGATCCCCCAACAAATTCCCGCTGCGGTTGAACCCCAGCGGGAATATTGTTAACTCTGTGTATAAAAGACCCCCACTGGCCTGTCCTGGAATGTCTCTCTCCCCAGCTGATGTTAAAATATATCCATATTTGAGGTCCTCATGGCTAACCTGGAAGACACTCTGCAGGAAATCCAGCTGGCGGAACAGGAAGGCGACCGCCTGAAACAAGCACGGGCCAGTTCCCGGGCAGGTCAGATCTATCTGGAGCGCAACCTTTACCGGGAAGCGGCCAATCATTATCAGCAAGCCGGCCGCCTGTATGCCAGTCTGGGGCAAAGCCTGTCCCGGGCTCAGGCGCTGAATCGTCTGGGAGTTTGCCAGGTAATGGCTGATCAGGCCAGTGAGGCTCTGGAATCCCTGCACCTCGCCCTGGATTGTCTGGAGGAAGACCCCGATGCCGATCTTGAATCCGCTGTCAAGGGGAACCTCGGGCTCGCTTACAGCGCGCTTAAGGACTACCAGAACGCCTATAAATCCCATAAAGAGGTCTTAGAAGCCGCTGAGGATAGAGGTGATGATCTGCTCAGGCTAAACGCGCTGATCAACCTGGCGGACTGCCAGCTGCTGGACAGGAACTATCGCTCCGCCCAGGGATTCGCCCTTGTGGCACTCGACCTGGCGCGGCAGCTTGACCCGCACCCCGGTTTGACAATCATCTATGACCTGCTGGGGATGATCTCCTCCCGGCTGGGTGATCTTAGAGCCGCTGTCGAGTACCACGAACAGGCTTATCAGGATGCCCTGGAACGGAAAGACCTGCTCAGACAGGGCATCGCCCTGGCAAATCAAGGACTGGCGCTGGAAGGCCTGACTGAGCTGGAACGCGCGGCAGAGCTGATGGAAAAGGCGGAAGGGATATTCATGACTCTAAATTCAGATTACAGGGCTAAGACCCACCGGGATTTGGAACGCATCCGCCAAAGCCTATCCCCATAGACCTCTCCTGTGTACAACCGGAGAAAAGAGGGCTATAATCTCTCAGTGTAATCAGAATAGATCTACTTGGAGACAGTATGATTCGCAGTCGCAAAATCCAAATTACAATCACAATTCTAATCCTCGTTATCCTGGCCGCGGTCAACGTTGTCCAGGCCCAGTCACCTGTGGTCAGGGCTGTTCTTTTCTACTCGCCCACCTGCCCCCATTGTAAAAAGGTGATCGAAGAGTTTCTTCCCGTACTCGATCAGCAGTACGGTTCCCAGGTTCAAATCTATGGGGTAAACACCTATACCGAAGCCGGCAGCGCCCTGTTTGAAAGCTACGTAGAGCTCTTTGATATCCCGCAAGATCTTCAGGCTGTCCCGGCCCTGGTAGTGGGGGACCAGTATTTAATTGGCGACAAGGACATCCCCGAAAAATTCCCTGCCATCATCGAAGAAGGGCTTAAAAACGGAGGCATCGATTGGCCGGAAATTCCCGGGCTGCAGGAAGCCATGGCCGCCGGTAACCCGGAAACCGAATCCCCTGACCCAACTGGTCTGACAGAGGTTCACGAACTGACATTGAAAGAGAAGTTCAGCGCTGACCTGGCCGGGAACACGCTGGCCGTGATCGTACTGGCAGGTATGCTGATATCGCTGGGATACGCGGGCATCAATCTCACTCAGAATGAAAGTCAAACCGGCAAGACAGTACCTGCCTGGGTGGTCCCCCTGCTTGCGCTGGTCGGCATGGGTGTGGCAGGCTACCTGGCATATGTCGAGTTCAACCAGCTTGAAGCGGTCTGCGGCCCTGTGGGCAACTGCAACACTGTCCAGCAAAGTCCCTACGCCACACTGTTTGGGTTCCTCCCGGTCGGTGTACTGGGCGTGCTGGGCTACATCGCCATCCTGGTCATCTGGCTTCTGGAGCTGCTTGAGCTTCCAGTGTTCAACAAGCTTCTGCGCATGGCGCTGTGGGCGGTCACATTGTTCGGCACCCTGTTTTCCATTTACCTGACCTTCCTGGAACCCTTCGTGATCGGGGCTTCTTGCATGTGGTGCCTGTCCTCTGCGGTGATCATCACCACCCTGTTCCTGGTGGCCACCTGGCAGTTGAGCAGCCCGAAGCTCACAGCAAAGGCCTGACGCAGGAATCCAATGCATGAGTTAGCTATCACAGAACAGATCGCCGAGATCGCTATCCGCCACGGTGAGCAGCATCAGGCTCAGAAAATCACCGATCTTTACCTGGTGATCGGTGAACTGTCGACTGTGGTCGATGATTCCGTGCAGTTCTACTGGGATCTGATCACCCGCGATACCATCTGTGAGGGGGCGGAACTGCATTTCAAGAGGGTCCCCGCGATCTTCCGCTGCCAGGAATGCGGCAAGGAATACCGCCTGGCAGATGGCGAGCTCCAACCCTGTCCTTTCTGCCAGAGCAGCCGGATGGAAATAGTTCAGGGAAAGGAATTCCATCTGGACAGCATCATCGTCGAATAGAGGAGGGCAAATGCCCAGAAAAGTGACAATCGTTGAAAGTATTCACAGCGCCAATGACCAGCTGGCAGGAGAGAACAGCCGCCGCCTGCGAAAAGCCGGTCTGTTCAGTGTTAACATGATGGCCTCACCCGGAGCTGGCAAAACCTCGCTGATCGAAAAGACACTTGCCCGGCTTACCCCGCACTATTCGATCGCCGCCATTGACGGCGATGTTGCCACCAGCATCGACGCTGACCGGGCCGCGGAAGCCGGAGCGATCGCGGTACAGATCAACACAGGCGGCCAGTGCCACATAGATGCCCACATGCTCCGCAATGCCCTGGATGAGCTGGATCTTCCAGAGTTCGATATCCTGCTAGTTGAGAATGTCGGCAACCTGATCTGCCCGGCATCCTTCAAGCTGGGAACCGACAGGAACGTTCTGATCGCATCCATCCCCGAGGGGGACGATAAACCCTATAAATACCCGGCCATGTACCAGGATGTGGACGCGCTGCTGATCAACAAGATCGACCTTCTGCCCTACATTGATTTTGACATGGATTATTTCCTGCAGGGGGTAAAGATGCTCAATCCGGGCTTGGTTTCCTTCCCCGTTTCCTGCAAAACAGGAGAGGGAATCGACGCCTGGATCGATTGGCTGGAGGATCAAATAAAAGGCAGCAAAACCACCTGAGATGGAAGAGCTTTCCGCTTACCGCATTCTGATCAACGGCATTGTCCAGGGAGTTGGATTCCGCCCTTTTATCTACAACCTCGCGGCCACAAACCAGCTGACCGGCTGGGTGAGGAACACGTCAGGAGGCGTTGAGATCGAAGTCTGCGGTCCAGAGGACAGGCTCCAAAACTTCCTTTCCAGCATCCCCCGGGAAGCTCCCCCCCTATCCAGGATCGAGTCCATCGAACATCAACCCATTCCCGCAGACGGTTATGACAGCTTCGAGATTCACAGTTCCCGGGTCGTTGAGGGAGCGTTTCAACCCATCTCCCCGGATGTCAGCATCTGTGAGGACTGCCTCAGGGAGCTTTTCGACCCTGAGGACCTGCGCTACCGCTACCCGTTCATCAACTGCACGAACTGCGGCCCTCGCTTCACCATCATCGAGGACGTTCCCTACGATCGTCCCAAAACCACCATGCGGGGTTTTGCGCTCTGCCAGACCTGCCAGCGAGAATATGAAGACCCGCGCAACCGCCGCTTCCATGCCCAGCCAGTTGCCTGCCCGGATTGTGGACCGGATGTTTGGCTCGAGAGCTCTGGGGGAGGTGATCAGCCCTTAGCGCGCGGAGATCAGGCAATCCTGCTCACCCAGAAGATGCTGGCTGATGGGAAGATCGTGGCCATTAAGGGGCTGGGCGGTTTCCATCTGGCATGTGACGCTGAAAACAGGGATGCGCTGCTGTTGCTGCGGGAGCGGAAACACCGCCCCGCTAAGCCGCTGGCTCTGATGCTCCCTGACCTGGAAGCTGTCCGGAAGTACTGCCTGGTCGGGGCAGAAGAGGAAAGGGTCCTGCATTCTCCCCAGCGCCCAATCTTGCTGCTGGACCGCAAACCCGACTCCAGCCTTCCCGGGGAGATCGCCCCGGGACAGAAAAGGATCGGGGTCATGCTGCCCTATACGCCCCTGCACTACCTGCTGTTCTCGGATGAGGACCAATTTCCCCGGGCGCCGTATTCGGCACTGATTATGACCAGCGCTAATCTCAAGGGAAATCCCATCCTGACCGGGAACGAGCAGGTCCGGGAAGAACTGGGAGAGATCGCTGATCTTTTCCTGTTTCACAACCGGGACATCCAGATCCAGTGCGACGATTCGGTGCTCAGAGGTACTCCCCTGCCTGGTGATAAAAGAGACTACATCTTCCCTGTTCGTCGCTCTCGGGGCTATGCTCCCCAACCGCTGATCTCTCCCCTCTCCAGCAGCTCCCTTCTGGCTGTTGGCGCTGAACTCAAGAACACATTCTGCCATACCAAGGAAAATTATGCCTTTCTCAGCCAGCATCTGGGGGACTTGAAAAATTTTCAAACCCTGGAAAGTTTTCAGATCAGCGTCAGCCATTTTGAGAGTTTATTCAGGATCCAGCCCACCCTGCTGGTCCATGACGATCATCCGAACTATCTTTCAACCCGCTACGCTCTGGAGAGGTCCGAAGCTGAGGGCATTGCTTCTCTGAGCGTCCAGCATCATCATGCCCATATTGCTTCCTGTCTAGCTGACAATCTGGATTCCGGGGAGGAACCGGTCCTCGGCCTGGCATTCGACGGGATCGGCTACGGGAATGATGGGGCGGTCTGGGGTGGTGAAGCCCTGATCGCCAATTATCAGGCTTATGAGCGGGTTGGACATCTGGCATATTTCCCTCTGCCGGGTGGCGATCTGGCTGTACTTGAACCCTGGAGGAGCGCCCTGGCGGTCCTGCATTCTCTGGGTATACCCTGGGATGAGGAATTTCCCGCTGTTGCCTATGCGCAGTCTCTGCCAGAAAGTTTGCCCGGTGTATCGCCCCTCAAGGCCCTGGCCGGCCAGCTGGAGACCGGCACGAACAGTCCGCTGACCTCATCGCTTGGCCGCCTGTTTGACGCCGCCGCTTCCCTGCTGGGGATCCGCCATACCATCAGCTACGAAGGCCAGGCGGCCATCGAGCTCGAAGCGCTGGCCGACCCGGTAGAGGCCGCGGCCTACCCCCTGGAGATCTCCCCCGCTAACGTCTTCTCTCCCTGGCCGCTGATCGCTGGCATCCTGAAGGATTACCGGAACCAGGTCAGTTTGCCCCGGATCTCCGCCCGCTTTCACAACAGCCTGGCAGAACTGGCCCTGGAGCTGGCAGGTCGGATCCGAACCGACCGCGGGCTGACCAGGGTTGCTTTGAGCGGCGGAGTATGGCAAAATATGAGCCTTCTACGTAAAACCTACCAACTGCTGATTGGGGCCGGCTTCACCGTGCTGCTCCACCGCAACGTGCCGCCCAACGACGGTGGTTTGTCGCTGGGACAGGCAGTGATCGGTCAAAGTTACCTGTCCAGAGAGGAATGATCCCATGTGCCTCGGCGTTCCCGGAAGAATAATTGAGATTTACCAGAAAGAAAGTCTGAAGATGGCCAGGGTCGATTTCAGTGGGGTTACCCGCGAGGTTTGCCTTGAGTCCCTCCCCGAGGCAGAAGTGGGAAATTACGTCCTCGTCCATGTTGGGTTCGCGATCAGCACACTCAGCGAGGAAGAAGCCCGGCAGTCCCTGGATCTGATCCGGGAGATCATAGAATACGATGAGCTGGCAGGGGGAAGGACCGCATGAAATACCTTGATGAATACCGGGACGCTGAACTTGTCCACGCCTCCCTGAAGAGGATCCGGGAAATAACCACCCGCCCCTGGACCCTGATGGAAATCTGCGGGGGGCAAACCCACTCCATCATTAAAAATGGCCTGGACCAATTGCTTCCTGATGAGATCGATCTGGTCCACGGACCAGGCTGCCCGGTTTGTGTCACACCCCTGGAGCTGATCGACAAAGCCCTGGCGATCGCGGCCCGCCCCGAAGTGATCTTTACCAGCTACGGGGATATGCTGCGGGTGCCAGGATCCCGGGAGGATCTGTTCTCCATCAGAGCCGCGGGGGGAGATGTCAGGGTGGTCTACTCACCTCTGGACGCTGTCCGCCTGGCGCAGGAGAATCCCCACCGCCAGGTGGTCTTTTTCGCCATCGGTTTTGAAACCACCGCTCCGGCCAATGTGATCAGCGTCATTCAGGCGGACCAGCTCAAGCTGGAGAATTACAGCATCCTGGTCTCCCACGTACGGGTTCCGCCGGCCATAGAGGCCATCCTCAATTCCCCGGAAAACCGGGTCCAGGGTTTTCTGGCGGCCGGCCATGTCTGCGCCGTGATGGGCTACTGGGAATATCTACCCCTGGCTGAAAAATACGACATCCCCATCACTGTTACCGGGTTCGAGCCCCTGGACATCGTCCAGGGGATCCTGGCCACGGTGGAATCGCTCGAAGCCGGGACCCACGAGGTAAAAAACGCCTACAGCCGGGCAGTAACAGAAATGGGCAATCAGCAGGCTCAGGCGGTCATCAATCAGGTCTTTGAAAACTGCGATAGAAAATGGCGCGGAATCGGCCTCATTCCTGGCAGCGGCTGGTGCCTGAAACCAGCCTACGCCAAATACGATGCTGAAAAACGCTTCCAGGTAGAATCCATCCAGGCCGAGGAATCTCCCCTGTGCATTGCCGGGCAGGTGCTCCAAGGAATCAAGAAACCCTCTGAATGCGAGGCTTTCGGCACCCTGTGCACGCCCGAGAACCCCCTGGGAGCCACCATGGTATCCGATGAAGGCGCCTGTGCGGCCTATTACCGCTACCGGCAACCAGCAAGCAGTCCAGACGGGAAACCACAATGACAGAAAATACCCCCAGCATGCAGGGCGCTGTCTGCCCTGTCCCCAAGAAGCACTCCAACACCATCGTCCTCGGCCATGGCAGCGGAGGCAGGATGATGGCTGACCTGATCAAGGAAGTCTTTTACTCCCAGCTCAAGAACGACCCCCTTCTCGCCGGAAACGACGCCGGGGTTGTTGAACTCACTGATGGGTTGAACCTGGCGATCAGCACCGATGCCCATGTTGTCTCTCCCCTGTTCTTTCCCGGGGGAGATATCGGCCGGCTGGCAGTTTGCGGCACGGTTAATGATGTCGCTATGGTAGGCGCGGTCCCGCTCTACCTCTCAGCCAGCTTCATCCTCGAAGAAGGGCTGGAAATCAGCCTGCTGGATCGGGTGGTGGAATCCATGCAGGCCGCAGCTGAAGAGGCTGGCGTCCTGGTCATCAGCGGGGACACCAAAGTGGTCGCTCACGGGGAAGCAGATGGACTTTACATCTCAACAACCGGGGTTGGCCTTCTGGACCCTGTGGTGAATATCGGCGGCAGCCAGGCTCAGGCGGGAGATAACCTGATCATCTCCGGCACAATGGGAGATCACGGCATCGCTGTCCTGGAAGCCCGGGGAGAGCTGGGCTTCTCAACCAATTTGGAAAGTGATGTCGCTCCCCTGAACCATTTGATAGAAGCCATGCTCGCCGTCAGTAAGAATATCCATGTGCTCAGGGATCCTACCCGGGGAGGCGTTGCCACAACGCTGAATGAGATTGCCAGACAGTCCCACAAAGGCATCATCCTGGATGAGCAAAGTCTGCCGGTCAAGCCTGAGGTGGCCGCCGCTTGTGAGATGCTGGGCTTCGATCCCCTCTACATCGCCAATGAAGGCAAGCTTCTGGCCATAGTCAGCGCTGAGGACACTGAAAAGGTCCTGGAAGTCATGCGCCAGACCCGCTACGGTGAAGGCGCTGCCGTTATCGGCCGGGTCGAAGAAGAACCTGCCGGAAGAGTACTGCTCGAGACAGCTCTGGGGTCGACCAGAATTGTCGATGTGCTGGCGGGTGAACTGCTGCCGCGCATCTGCTGAGAATCAGCTTCGCATTGATATGCCCAGGAGCTGAATAAATTTTATCCGGGGGGATGAACCCAGGAAATTTTCTACCGGCCAGGACTATCTTCCATACTTTCAATCAGTGACGCCTCCGAACAGGTGACCTGCTTCGTAAGTGATTCACACCACGATAAAATCAAATCCGGCCGCTACAAACTGCCCAGGTCTATCCAACGCAATCCACACCCCGGCCTACGCCCTAAAACCCGAGGTCTAGAGTGTTCAAAAACCCAGGACCGTTGAGAAGTATGAAAAGCATGCATCTGGACGGTCCGGCTGGCGGGAAGGTAAGATCCCAGAAGGTATGGTGACCTTTTCTTTTCCTGTAGACCAATGCCATCGGATCCGTACTGCCTACAGCTTGGAACGGGTCATTCAGGAATTCCGGTGCCGTAATCGGGTGGCCAGAATATTTCCGAACGGGATATAATGCTTGGGATCAGAGCTGCTGTGCTGATGAGATCAATGAACCTGGGAAATAAGCGGAATTTAATCATCTCTTTTAGGTGCTGAACTTCAATACTGTGGATTAACTGACTGCTTTTACAGAAAAGATATCCCATAATCTGTTAAAATTGTCAGTGCTACTATTACAGATCACGAAAAGTTAAAGGAGTTGTAACACATGTCTCTCTTCTCACCCCGTAGATATCAAGCCCCCTTCAAGCCAATGCGCCGTACAGAAGAGGACACACTCCTTATCAGAGTGTTCACCGCCGGAGAAGGATTAATTAAAGGTGCCCTTTTCAGCTGCCGGATGTGCGGTAACTGTCTGCTTCAGGAAACCGCTTTTATATGTCCGATGACCTGCCCCAAAGGGCTGCGCAACGGACTGTGCGGTGGTGCCACTCCAGAAGCCTGCGAGGTGGATTCCACCCGCCCCTGTACCTGGTATAAGATCTATGAACGGTCCGAGAAAATGGGCCGGGAGCATAAATTGCTGGAAATCAACGCACCTGTGGATGGGAACAAAGTCGGCCGGGAAACCTGGCTGGATGTTGTGAGGACCTGGCGTGAGGTTGAAGAGAGCCCCCAGATCAAAGATTTTTTCGGAAACCGGGAAAAATGGGATGAGGATTGGGAAAGGGTATTTTACAAAATCCGCCAGCCTGATTGGTGGGAAGGCGACAGCGAATACCATCCGCCAGCTTACGAAGAACCAGCTTCTGTTCTGGAAGCCAACTTGCGCACGGGAAAATTTACTTGCACTGCTGAAATAGCTCCCCCCCTAAGTGTTTCCCCCTCCATGATCAGCAAGAAAGTCGGCTGGATGAATGAATATGTGGCCGCCGCTAATTTCACCGATAATGCCTCCGCAACACCGAGGATGGGCAGTCTAGCCTCCAGTAAAATCTGTCTTGAGGCGGGTCTGGAACCGGTGATGCAGCTACAGGCTCGCGACCGCAGCCGGGCATTGATCGAATCCGATGCCCTGGGAGCAGCCGGCCTCGGCATCCGCAATATTCTCTGCCTGACAGGTGACCACCACCGTTTTGGTCCCAACCCCAATATTAAACCCGACCAATTTGACATGGACTCCATCCAAATCCTTTGGATGCTCCGACGCATGCGAGACAAAGGTGTTTATATAGATGGTCGCTCGATCAAGAACAGGCCAGTCTTTTTCCTTGGCGCCGCGGGATCACCTTTTGGTGCTCCACCAAAATACGAAGCCATTCGCGCCGAGAAGAAAATTAACGCCGGTGCTCAATTCATCCAAACCCAGCCAGTATTCGATTACAACAGATTTGTGGAATGGCTTGAAGCGCTCGATAAAAGAAACCTGCTTGATAAGGTCTACATTCTAGCAGGCATCACCCCCATCAAGAGCGCCAGGGCTGCCCACTTCATGGTGGATGTTCCAGGTGTTGTCATACCTGAACCATTAATTAAAAGAATGGACGAATCAGGTGACAAAGAGGGTCAACAGGAAGAAGGCGTCAAAATCGCTCTGGAGATCATCGAAAAACTACACAGCACTCCGGGAGTCAATGGCCTGCACATTATGGCAATCCACTGGGAAGACATTGTTGCCCGTTTGATCGAAGAGGCTGGTTTGCCAAAACCATCCATCAAAACACTTCCCCAGGAAGAATGAATAGCGAGGTTTCACTAAAACACCCTGCATAGTGAACTGAACCTCCAAAAGAGTACGCAATACAAACGACACCTCCCATACCATATAAGTTAGGGAGGTGTTTTGGATAGCCGGGGAAAATGGTAGTTAATATAATACTATGCTAAACCTGGAAGCACAGCTCGAGGAGAAAAACCTGATCGAATAGGCTGTATCGGGAACCTGTGCGAAAGAAGGGATCAACCGAGGCATATTCTTTGCGTTTAACCCCGGCGGCGAAGTAGAAAATCACATCATTCACGATGAATGTATTAAGCCAGGGGGAGTCCGATTGACACAAGTTTTCTGTTCGATTAAACTTAGACATAATGAGCAGAACCGAAAAGGCCTGCGTCAGGATAAAGCATTTAACAATTATTGATATTTCCTCCAAGGAGGCAGCAGTGTACAAGAAACTCTTTATTCCGGGTCCCACCCATGTAGTCGATGAAATTCTGGAAGCCATGGCAATGCCGATGATCGGCCATCGGGACACCCTCTATTCCGATCTGCATGGAGAAGTCGTTGGCAAGCTGAAGAAATTCCTCCACACCGACGGCCACATCTATCTTTCCACTTCATCTTCGACTGGCATGATGGAAGGGTCCATCCGCAACCTGGTGAACAAAAAAGTTCTCATGACCGACTGCGGCGCCTTTTCCAAGCGCTGGGCTGAAATCGCCGAGCTCAACGGTAAGGATATCGAGGTTATCAAGGTGGAGATGGGCCAGGCGATCACACCGGAGATGGTGGACGAATATCTCTCCAAGGGCGGTTTTGAAGCGGTCTGCATCACCCACAATGAAACCTCTACCGGTGTGATGAATCCCATCAAAGAGATCGGCACCCTTGTCAAAGAAAAATATCCAGATGTGATGGTGCTGGTCGACGCGGTCAGCTCCATGGCAGGTACAGACATCAAGGTGGACGAATGGGGACTGGACGTTGTGCTGGCCGGCACCCAGAAAGCCTTCGCCCTGCCGCCGGGATTGTGCGTGGTGACCGTGTCCGACCGCGCCCTGGAACGCTCGGCCTCGGTTGAGAACAAAGGCTATTATTTCAACTTCGAGGTCCTGGAGAAAAAGGCTGTCAAGAACCAGACGCCGGCGACACCGGCTATCAGCCTGGTCAACGCCCTCAATGTACAGATGGACCGCATCTTTGCGGAAGGCCCTGAAAATCGCTTCCAGCGCCATCTGGATATGGCGGAGCACGTGCGCTCCTGGACCAGGAAGAACTTTGCCCTTTACAGCGACGAGAACTACCTCTCGCCCACAGTGACCAACGTTCACAACACCCGCGAGATCGATGTGGTAGCTTTGAACAAAGCCCTGGCTGAGCGGGGAGCCATGATCTCCAACGGCTACGGCGCCCTGAAAGGAAAATGCTTCCGGATCGCCCATATGGGCGACCTCCAGCTGGCTGATCTGCAATGGCTCACGGATCAAATTGACGACATCCTGGGCCTGTAACCTAATTTCGGGCCTCTCCAGAATCAGAAAGGCCCGCAGGTATATTGAGAGGAAAAATGAAAGTACTGATATGTGACGCAACCGATCCCAAAGCTTTAAAAATCATCGAAGAAGCTGGTATTGAAGTTGTCAACCAGCCCGACATCACCCCTGAGCAGCTGCTGGAAACCGTAGCGGACTTCCCCTGCCTGGTGGTACGCAGCCGGACCAAAATCACCAAAGAGGTGATTGACGCCGGCACCTCCCTGAAAGCCATTGTCCGGGCAGGCGTGGGGCTGGACAACATCGATGTTGCCTATGCGAAAGAAAAAGGCATTCAGGTACTGAACACCCCCACAGCCTCCACCCAATCAGTGGCGGAGTTGACCATCGCTTACCTGTTGGCTCTGGCCAGACGGCTGCCCCAGATGACCGCTTCCATGAAAGCCGGTAAATGGGAGAAAAAAGCCTTCCTGGGCGTTGAGGTCGCTGGCAAAACCCTCGGCCTGATCGGCTCCGGGCGCATCGGCCGGGCGGTGGCAGATCGGGCGATTGCCCTGGGGATGAGCGTGATAGCTTATGACCCTTATGTGAGTGAACTGGAGAACATCACCCTGGTCAGCCTGGACGAACTGCTCCAGCAGGCTGATTACATCAGCCTGCACGTCCCCCATACGGACGAGACCCACAACATCCTCGACCAGGCCGCTTTCCAGAAGATGAAGGATGGCGTGCGGGTCGTCAACTGCGCCCGCGGGGGAACGATTGATGAGGATGCCCTCATCCAGGCTATCAAGGACGGCAAAGTGGCCGGGGCGGCTCTGGATGTTTTCGCTGAGGAACCCCTGACTGACCCCAGGCTGTTCGCGCTGGACGAGGTGATCGGCTCACCCCACGTCGGAGCGGGCACCAAAGAAGGTAAAGAGCGGGTCGGACAGGTCGCCGCCCAGAAAGTCATCGAAGCGTTGAAAGGATAAAGATTCATGGCAACCATCAAACCCTTCCGCGGGATCCGCTACAATCAGGAAAAGGTCGCTTCCATCGACAGCGTCATCAGTCAGCCCTATGACCGGGTGCGCTACGGCCTCCAGGAAAAGTATTATCAGCTGAGTCCCTATAACATCACCCGCATCATCAAAGGCAAAGAGAGCGAGAACGACACGGAGACGGATAACGTCTATACCCGGGCAAGGGCTTATCTCAACGCCTGGCTCGAGGAAGGAATTCTGGTCCCTGAGGATCAGCCTGCTTACTATGTCTACCACCAGACCTTCCCACACCCTTCCGGCGGGACCATCACCCGCAAAGCTTTTATCTGTGCTTTTGAGCTGACCAGTTTTGATGAGGGCATTGTCCTCCCCCACGAAAAGACCCACGCCGGCCCTAAAATAGACCGGCTGAACCTGACCCGGGCCACAGAGACCTATTTCGGCAATATCTTTATGCTCTACCCGGACCCGGAGAACCGCATCGCGGCCATATTTGAAAGAGCCATCCAGCGAGCGCCGGATATCGAAGCCAAGGAGCTGTACGAGAAGGATGTGCTCCATCAAGTCTGGGTGGTCAAGGACCCCGAAGTGCTGGCAGAGGTCAGCGCTGAGATGGCTCCCAAGTCCAACCTGATCATCGCCGACGGGCACCACCGCTATGAGACCGCCCTCAATTACCAGGCGGAGATGAAAGCTAAACATCCTGACGCGCCGCCAGAAGCCGGGTTCAATTACAGGATGACAGCCATGGTCAGCATGAGCGACCCCGGGCTGATCATTCTCCCTACCCACCGGCTGATCTTCAACTACCATAATATGACCTCGGATGAGATCCTCGCCAGGGCCGGGGAGTATTTCAAGATTGAGGAACTGAAGGATCGCCCTGAGCTGGAAAGCCGCCTGGCGGAAGCCAGCCAGGTGAGCGGCGTGCTGGGATTCGTCTCTTCCCGGGGCTACTACCTGCTTTCCCTGCAGGACCAGGAAGTGATGGCGGAGCTGGCCCCGGACCGGGCTGAGGCCTGGCGGGCGCTGGATGTCAGCATCCTGCATTCCCTGCTGCTCTCCAGGATCATGGAAATCGATCCGGCCGCCATAGACAATCTTGAGAACATCAAGTATCTGCGGGAGCCTGACCTGGGATATGATGAAGTCAGGAAATCCGCTGGGGCCTTCCTGTTCATCCTCAACCCCACCCGGATCGAGCAGGTCACCGCCTGTACAGACGCTGGCGAGAAAATGCCCCAGAAATCGACCGATTTCTATCCCAAGATTATCACCGGACTGGCAATGCTGTCAGTCCAGGCTGGAGAAACCCTTTAAACCAAAATGCGGGACCTGGATCAGGCCCCGCATTTCTTTTCTGGCCTGGCTGTTTCCTAATCTTCCACGAAGTTCAATAAAATGAGGTTCTTCTGGCAGTCATCATAGGTGGTCAGGAAGATCTGTTCGGAGAGCGGATCGCCCTCCAGATCGAAGATCTGCACCCAGACTCTGAATTCGCTGGCTGAAGGCGCATCGGCCAGGGTGATCTCGTAACCTCCCGGGCCATATGCCGGATCGACATCCGGATCAGCCAGGGGCAGGGTCATCTCTTCCAGCACTGGCGAACCATTCAGCTCGCCTCCTGCCTTGATCACAATGTCCTTCTGCACCACTCCCTCGCTGTTGAAAACCTGGCCGGCCACTCCCATCCATTTGCAACCCAGATCAGGATGGGTGAAGTTCGCCAGATAATAAGGATTCATCACCTGTGGGGAGAAAGGCAGCGGGGTTGGGGTCGGGGTCTCTGTAGGAGTCGAACTGGGCCGGGTTGTACCCGTGGGAGCGCTGGTCGCAGTGGAAGTCTGTGTTGCCGTAAAACTGGGCGTTTCGGTCGGCGAAAATGGTGTCCTAGTGGGTTCCAGCGTCGCTGAAGGGGCCTCTGGGGGCGCAGTGGGGCTCTCTGCGGGCGTTTCCGTGGCAGGCTGGAGATCAGACTGCCCAGTTGCTGTAGGAAGCTCTGGAACGGAAGTGGACAGGGGGGTGCGGATGGCCACCGTGGAATCCAGCGGCGGCAGGGTAGGAATCGCCCCGCAAGCCGACAGCAGCCCGGCGATCAGTGCCAGGGGAATGATCAGATGAATGCGTTTCATGGTTTCTCTCTTTCTAAATCCCCAGGGGGATTATCAGCAATATTCAAGGGGTTAACGTGCAAGTTCCTTGCCAGATTCCCCTCAGGAGGGCATTCCCCCTGCCCGCTAGGATTGACGATGATCGGAGGTCGATGCTACAATCCATTCTGTTTACACGACCGCTGGTGAAGAAGAACAAAAATGAACACAACCCTCTCAGGAAAGGATCTCGCCCAGCAGCGGAAAGAGCGTTTCCGGCGCCTGGTCGCGGAGAATACCACCTATCCCCTGGCGACGATCACCTACCAGGGCCCCTCGCCCTATCAGGCTACCAAGATCGTGGTCGGGATCCTGGCAGGGGACGACCAGCCCCCTATCGTCCGGGAGTGGACCGGGGAGGACATCGCCGAGGATGAGGAGGCTGCCAGGGAGATCTCTCTGTTTATAAAAGAACACAACGTGGCCCGGGTTCTGGCAAGCGAGTGGGTGCTGTCCTGCCCGCACGAGGAAGGCGTTGATTATCCCCTGGGGGAGGTCTGCCCCTTCTGCCCAGACTGGCTCTGAAAAGCAAGCTAGATTCAGGAAGCTCTTATGAAAAAAATCATTCAAGCAGTAAAAGGCACGCGCGACTTCTACCCGGCTGAGAAAGCCGTCATCACCTTCCTCTACCAGACCATCCGGGAGGTCTCAGAATCCTTTGGATACCAGGAATACGATGGGCCTTTCCTGGAATCGATCGATCTCTACGCGGCCAAATCCGGGGAGGAGCTGGTCAAGGAACAGTCTTTCGTTTTTCCTGATAAAAGCGGCAATTTGATAGCCCTGCGCCCCGAGCTGACCCCCTCTCTGGTGCGCATGATCGCCCAGAAGCAGCGCCAGCTGCATTTCCCCCTGCGCTGGTGGTCATTCGGTCCTTTCTGGCGTTATGAAAGCCCCCAGAAAGGGCGCGGGCGGGAATTCTTCCAGTGGAACGCTGACCTGATCGGAGCCGCCAGCCCGGAAGCTGACGCCGAGCTGGCAGCTCTGCTGGCCAGTCTATTCCGTAAGCTGGGATTGGGTCCGGACCAGGTCCAGGTCTACGTCAACAACCGGCGCTTGATGGAAGAGGAGCTGCGGGTGATGGGCATCCCGGACGGCCTGCATGAGATAGTCTTCAAGATCATCGACCGCCGCGACAAGCTCGCTGACCAGGATTGGCAGGCCTATGCCCTCGATCTGGGGTTGGACGGGAAGCAGTTCTCAGCCGTCCAGGGCCTGCTGGAAGACCGCGAATTGTGGAAGAAGTCTCCTGAACTGCCGCGCTTCTTTGAGGCCGTCGATGCTCTGGGTGCGGCTGATTACGTGGCTTACGCCCCCCGCATCATCCGTGGTCTGGACTACTACACTGGCACAGTCTTCGAGGCCCAGGCGGTCTCTTCCACTGTCCGCCGCTCGGTTGCCGGCGGTGGCAGATATGACAACCTGATGGCCGATGTAGGCGGAGACCCCCTTCCCGGGGTTGGTTTCGCTATGGGAGACATGGTGCTGAGCGTGATCCTGAAAGAGCTCGACCTGCTGCCCCCCGACCGGGACGCCTCTCCCGCCCGGGTGATGGTAACGGTCTTTTCCGAGGACACCCTGCTGGCTTCCTACCAGCTGGCGGCCGAGCTCCGGGCAGCCGGGTTGGATGTATACTCCTACCCCACCCCGGAAAAGCTTGGGAAGCAGTTCAAGCACGCCGACCGGGTCGGAGCCCGGCTGGCCCTGGTGCAGGGGCCGGATGAGATCAAGGCTCAGGCAGTAGCCATCAAGGATCTGGCCAGCGGGGAGCAAAAGACCTATCCCAGATCTGAAGCCGCCGGGGCGATCAGAGAGCTGCTTGATAAGCCCCCAGCCGCGTGATATAATCGGAAATCGCATGGCGAGAGTAGCTCAGTGGTAGAGCTCCGCACTGTGGATGCGGCTGTCGCGGGTTCAAATCCCGTCTCTCGCCCCAACAGGGACTGAGTCCTTTGAAAGGACTCAGTCCCTTGTTTTTAACCCAAAGAATTGACAAACCAAGTCCCTCATAGTACACTATTTGCCGTCCTGGCGAGGTAGCTCAGTGGTAGAGCAGGGGACTCATAAGCCCTTGGTCGGCGGTTCAAATCCGCCCCTCGCCA
>JANTFT010000033.1 GCA_024763275.1 Anaerolineales bacterium
AAGTAGGAAAAACCACCATAGCGAGTCAGTCCGCCCACATCCGGGAAGACTAGGTGTTCTTTCATCAGGCTCCGTGCCTGGTTGGCTTCTTCCAGGTCCAGGGATTGCTGGTGGGGTCTTCCTTTCCAGAGCCACCGAACCGGCTCATCGGCAGGTAGATCCCCGTCCCACAACATCCGGGCGGTTGGGTAGCCTGGCTTCCCATAGCTGTAGATCTTGTGGAGCGGAGGGTTGTCATCAAAGATCAGGTGTTTGAAACCTTTGGCTTTGGCTTCCAGGATTCTCCGGGCATGGTTGACATGGCAATCAAAGAAGATCAGGGATTTTTCAGGATTGATAGGATTGAAGGAGTAACCAGCCCAGTCCTGCTCGTGGAAAGTCACATCGGGACCGTTAAATTCCAGGCGTTTCAGGCTGATGTCAAAGCCATGGATCTCTGCTCCCGGAGCGGCCTGCCTGAACAACCAGGTGGTATGGCCTTTCCA
Organism: Anaerolineales bacterium; assembly: GCA_024763275.1. Taxonomy (GTDB): domain Bacteria; phylum Chloroflexota; class Anaerolineae; order Anaerolineales; family UBA11858; genus B10-G9. Next base: position 486 of record JANTFT010000033.1, read on the forward strand.
GACACCGCTTTCGACAATCAATTCTGGCTGGAGGGCAGAGGTAAACAGGTAGAGCCAGAATGCATTGTGGAACCCGCTGCCGCCGGTGTTTTCGAAATAACTTCGACCGCCCCAGGTCTCAAAGAACTCCCTGATGCGGGTTGGCGAGGCGCTGTCTGGATTGATGAGCCCGGACAGCTGGTTGGCGAAGAAATCGAACGCGATGGTTGAGAGCTCCTCATTCAGCCTGTCCTGCAGGCTTGGATCCAGCATGTAAGAATACTGGGGATCGTGAACGTGTTTGCTTTTGAATATCGCTCCGGTTTGGTTCTTTTCCAGCCGCAGGCCGATTTTACCTAAAGCCCGGTTGATGGTTTTGAGTGTTTTTTTATTCATGTCTGCCTGGTTGGTAGGGTTTGTACGCTGGTAATAATCATACTCGGTAATGAAGGAAATGAACAGAAAGGGGATCGGGCTATCAGGCTAATGGCAGCGGGAGAGTAGGAGTACCGTAGCTTGTCTAATCGAATGAGCTGCATTATACTGGCTGGGAAAATTAAGCCAACCAACAGTTGGATGTGTGAATATGGCAGAAAAAAAGATAGCAGACCGTGCCCTGGACATTACGGTGATCGATCCGTCCGTTCGGAAACGTCAGCTGATCAACTGGCGGGAGCTGTGGCAGTACAAGGATCTGTTCTGGTTCCTGATCTGGCGGGATATCAAGACCCGCTATGCTCAATCGGTGCTGGGGGTGGGATGGGCGATAATTCAGCCTGTTTTCAGCATGATTGTGTTCACGATCGTGTTTGGGAACCTGGCAAAAGTGGATTCTGAGGGTGTCCCCTACGCAATTTTCAGCTATACAGCTCTGGTTCCCTGGACATATTTTTCCACCTCACTAACCAGCGCCAGTGGAAGCTTGATCAGTGCTAAGAATATGCTTACTAAGGTTTATTTTCCCCGGCTGGTAATTCCCATATCGCCGGTTCTGGCCACCCTGGTTGACTTTGGAGTCTCGTTATTGATCCTCATCGGCATGATGTTCTGGTTTGGGATCGCTCCCACGATCTCGGCCCTTCTGATCCCTCTTTTTGTGCTATTAATGATGTTGTCGGCTGCTGGGATTGGGATGTGGTTGACAGCCCTGGCTATCCAGTACCGGGATATCCGCTATGGCCTGAATTTCTTTGTACGCCTGCTGATGTATGGGTCACCAGTGATCTATGCTACCAGCACTGTTCCGGAAAAGTACCATTATTATTATGCTCTAAATCCCATGGTGGGAGTCATTGAGGGTTTCCGGGCGGTGTTGCTCCATACCAGGGCGGTCCCCTGGGATTTTATAGGTATCGGCACTGGTATGGCGATCCTGTTCTTCATCACCGGGGCGCTGTATTTCAGGAAGATGGAGAATGTTTTCGCCGATGTAGCCTGAGCGGTAGATGCCGGGGGCCGGCGATTACCAGCCCGGCAAATTAGGAACTGAGAGCTTATGTCCGATTATTCAATTCGAGTCGAGAATCTGTCGAAAAGGTACCGCATCGGGGTTGAAGACACCCGGGATACCCTGGCAGAAGCCATCGGTCACTGGGTGACAAGCCCGATCCGTAACTACCGCAGGCTGCGCCAGCTGACCAAATTCAGCGGCGATGAAAATAGCGCGGTGGAGGATATCATCTGGGCCCTGAAGGACGTGTCATTTGACATCGATCAGGGAGAGGTTGTGGGTATCATCGGCCGGAATGGGGCTGGGAAAAGCACTCTGCTCAAGATTCTCAGCCGGATCACCCATCCCACCAGCGGTTCAGTAACCTTAAAAGGGAGAGTTTCCAGCTTGCTGGAAGTAGGCACTGGTTTCCATCCGGAATTGACCGGGCGCGAGAACATTTATCTCAACGGCACCATCCTGGGCATGACCAAAACCGAGGTAGACGCCAAATTCGAGGAAATCGTGGAATTCTCTGGTGTAAGAAAATTCATCGATACCCCGGTGAAGTTCTATTCCAGCGGGATGGGCGTCCGCCTGGCATTTTCGGTGGCTGCCCACCTGGAACCTGAAATTCTGCTGGTGGATGAAGTACTGGCTGTGGGAGATGCCGAGTTCCAGAATAAGTGCCTGGGCAAGATGGAAGATGTCGCCCGCTACGGCAGGACTGTTCTGTTCGTGAGCCATAATATGAGTGCCATCAGCCGCTTGTGCAAGCGCGGGATCTGGATGGATGACGGCAGAGTTGCTGAGGACGGGCCGGTCGATAAGGTGATACAAGCCTATATGTTCTCCGGCGCAACTGAGACCAACCCTGTTGTGGGATTTTCCCCGGATCATGATGCGGATGCCCAGATCCTGGGTATTGAATGCCTGGATTTGCTGGGAACACCTTCTCTGGTGCATCTGAGCCAAAATCCTTTTTCGCTTAAGGTTCACTACCGGCTCAACAAAGAACTGATCAACTACCGCCTGGGGATCAATATTTATACTCCGGCTGGTTATGAGGTGCTGACCCGCACTAACTCTGACCTGGATAATTCGCTCTGGACTGATGGTCCCGGTGATTATTCCCTCCAGGTGGACATTCCCGGTCAGCTGATAAAACCCGGCCAATACCTCTTGACTGTTTTTCTGGGACAGCCCGGCATCCGCCAGCTGGACAAGAAGGAAAACGTACTTTCCATCCGTCTGGATGGGAAAACATATACCGGCCAGGGACTGATCATCTACCCCTTGAAATGGAACAAGAAGAGAATCTGAACTGGTAGGGTGTTTCATGGTCAATCCTTTGAACTCACTGATTCAAGAGCTTAAAAAGTACTTGAAAAAGAAGCGCGGTATGCCGAAGCTGAACGGCCGGGATGTGATGCTGATTTCTTATCCCCGCTCTGGCAACACCTGGGTGCGCTTTCTGCTGGCTAACATCCTTAAACCAGAGGGGGTGGAGATTGATTTCCATAATGTCCACCTCTACGTTCCTGAACTTAAACGCAACAACGACATTATCCGGACCCTGGAACCCCCCAGAGTCATTAAAAGCCACGCACTGTATAAAGCGGAATTTCCCCGGGTGATTTACCTGGTTAGGGATGGCCGGGATGTCTACGCTTCGTATTATCACTATCGCCTTAATCAGCTTGATCCAGGGACCACTTTCGGGGAATTCTTGCGCCGGGAAGATCATTTTCCCAGCCGCTGGAAAGACCATGTGGAATCCTGGATAAACGCGGATCTGCCTGAAGAGGATCTGCTGATCGTCCGCTATGAGGACCTGCTTGAGGATCCCCGGTCAGAGCTGAGAAAAATGGTTGATTTTGTTGGCCTGCGCGCCTCGGATGAGAAGATCAACCGGGCGATCGAGAATGCCCGCTTCGATAAAATGAAGGAAATCGACCAGACCAAGGGGCGGAAATACAATCTTACCGGAACCAAGAACTTTGTCAGGAAGGGGAAAGCTGGTTCCTGGAGGGATGAATTCACAGAGGAAGATATACGTGTTTTCAAGGAATTGGAGGGAGATACGTTGATCCTACTGGGTTATGAGCAGGATTTAAACTGGTAAGAGAGTGGCATAATGAAACTGGTCTACTTTTCTAAAGGAATGCGGGGAATTGCCTGCCTGCAAGCGGTGCTCGAAGCCGGGCATTCTGTCAGCGCAGTTGTGGGCGTCAGCCCTGAGGAAGAGCTGGAAGCGCTGGGGAAAGAAGCTGGCTTTCCGGTTCTCTACCCTGAGCGTGTCAACGCTCCTGAAACTGTCGAGCGGCTGAGATCCTACGGAGCGGATTGTTTTGTGCTCAGCGGCTACAACAAGATCCTGAGGAGCCCTGTGATCGAGATCCCCCCCAAAGGCACCATAAATCTGCACGGCGGCAGGCTCCCGGAGTACCGTGGGGCAGCTCCCATCAACTGGCAGATCATCAACGGTGAGAAGAGCGGGGGCTGCTGTATCATTTATGTTGATGAAGGTATCGATACCGGCGATATCATCGCCCAGGAGATCTATCCCATCACTCCGCAGGACACCCATGCCAGCGTGCTGGCAAAGACCCTGGAGATCTTTCCAGCCCTGCTTGTCAGGGTCCTGGATCAGATCGAGGACGGCAGCGTGCAGGTTGTGAAGCAGGATCCCCTGGCAGGCTCCTACTACACCCGGCGCTATCCCCGCGACAGCCGCATCCACTGGGAGCGGATGACCGATGTCCAGGTCCACAATCTGGTGCGGGGCATGCATGGGCCTTACCCGGCAGCCTTCACTTTCAGAGGGGGGGAGAATGTGGAGATCAATCAAACCCGCTTGCTGAAAGAGACCATCCGGGGGATTCCGGGAAGGATTCCTCATAAGCGGGAGAGCTCTGTGGTGGTGCTGGCGGCCAACCGGGGCATCCTGGTGGAGGAGATCACTGTAGCAGGCAAGAAATTAGACCCGGCAGCCTATTTCCAGATCGGGGATGATCTGGAATAGCTGCCAGCAGGAGGAAAGCGAAAATGAGCAAAGTTTTGATCACTGGAGGAGCCGGATTCATTGGTTCCTATGTCAGCCGTAAATTACTGGAGATGGGGCATGAGGTGGTGGTTTACGATGCTTTTGTGCACTATATTTCCCCGCTGAAAAGTGTCTTGAAGGATTTCTTTGAGCTGCGTTTTGCGGGAATTGTCGACCAGATCGATTTCCGGCGGGGTGATACCCGCGATCAGGCGCACCTGCGGCGGGTGATCCTGGATACCCGCCCGGATAGAATTCTCCACCTGGCTGCCCTGCCAATCGCTGATCTGTCCAACCGCCATTCCGAGGAGGCCCTCACCAGCATCCTGGAAGGGGCGGTGAATGTCCTGGAAGTGCTCCGGGATGTGGACTTTGTAGAACGTTTCGTCTATATCTCCTCGTCGATGATTTACGGGGATTTTGAAGAGATCCCTGCTCCTGAGGACCATCCCAAACGCCCCAAGGACATCTATGGCGGCACCAAATATGCCGGTGAGGTGATGACTGAAACCTACGGTCGCCGCTATGGGATTCCCTACAGCATTATCCGTCCTTCAGCAGTCTACGGTCCTTATGATATCAACCGCCGGGTCAGCCAGATCTTTGTGGAGAATGCCCTGCTGGGTAAGCCCATCACCCTTTTTGGTGGGGGCCACCAGAACCTTGATTTCACCTTTGTGGAGGACACCGCCCGGGGCATCATCCAGGTCATGTTCCACGAGAACGGTGAGGGTCAGGCCTTTAACATCACCTACGGTCGGGGATACACCCTGCGGGAATTCGCTGAGATTCTCCAGACCCACATCCCGGACCTGGAAATCAAGATTGTCGAGGAGGAGGATGTCTTCCGACCCAAGCGGGGAGCGCTGTCCATCGAAAAGGCCAAAAAGCTGGTTGACTATAATCCCCAGGTTCCTCTGGAGGAGGGCATTCAGCGCTATCTGGATGCTTACCGGAATTTAGAGGTATTCGATCGGGGCCGCTGAAGCCCCTGCAAGGAGCAGCTATGCGTAAAATTCCCTTGTGCATCCCCTACACCGGCCAGGAAGAGATTGATGCGGTCAGTGAGGTCATTCGATCCGGCTGGTATGCCCATGGCCCCAAAAACCATGAGTTCGAAGAGGGATTCGCGGAGTACCTGGGCGTTAAACATGCTTTTTCGATGAATTCCTGCACTTCCGCGCTGCATCTGGCGGTGGAAGGGCTGGGCATCACCGGAGAGGTGATCCTGCCCAGCTTCACATTTGTGGCTTCAGCCAACGCGGTGATAACCGGGGGCGCCCGCCCGGTCTTTGCTGATATCCGCTACGACACCTGCAATATCGATCCTGAATCCATTGAGCGCCTGATCACCCCCCAGACCGAAGCCATCATGCCGGTGCATTTCGGCGGGCAGAGTGCCGATATGACAGCGATCATGGAAATAGCTGAAAAACATGGGTTGCGGGTCATTGAGGATTCCGCTGAGACTATTGGCGGGACCCATCACGGTCGGCTGACCGGCACTTTTGGGGTAGGCTGCTTTTCCTTCTATCCCACCAAGAACCTGACCACGGGGGAAGGGGGAATGCTGACCACCAATGATGACGAGCTGGCCCGCAAGGTCAAAGCCCTGCTGGCTCATGGCATTGACAAATCAACCTATGAGCGCGAGGACCAGGAAAAAGCCTGGTACCGCTCCGCCAGCCGGGTGGGATACAACTTCCGGATGAGCAACATCCTGGCGGCTGTCGGGGTGGAGCAGCTCAAGAAGCTTTCCGAGATGAACCGCCTGCGCCGGGAGAAGGCGGCCCGGCTGACCGAATTGCTGGAAGATATTCCGGAGATTACTCCCCCTGTAGAACAGCCGGGTAACACCCATGTTTATCAGATGTACACTGTGCGGGTCGCTGAGGGTCTGGACCGGGATGCCCTGGTAAGGGGGCTGAACGCCCGGGGTGTGGGAGCCTCGATCCATTTCTTCCCCCCGGTTCATCATATGAAACCTTACCGGGAAGGCCGCTACCGGCAGGATGAGCTGCCAGTTACCGAAAAGGTCATCCGGGAAATTGTCACCCTGCCGATGTATCCTCAACTCAGCGAGGAAGACCTTGTGTACATGGTGGAATCAATCCAGAGCACTCTGGCGGAAATCAGCTGAAGATGCGCGTCCTGCATATCAATGCCACTTCACATACCGGGGGCGCTGCTCGAGCCATGCAGCGCCTGCATCAGGCTCTGGTAGAACAGGGTCATCAATCCCGGTTTTTAGTAGGGCGGAGCACGCACCCCGAAGACCCGCTGGTGCACTTGATCTGGGACGAAGTGGCCGGGTTCTCTACTTTGGGGAACAGGATTAAATCCAGACTGGGAAACCAGTTGGAAAGATATATCGGCATCCATCCCTGGGCAAACCAGAACAATTTACGGATCAGCGACACTGAACTATATCGCTGGGCTGACATCATCGACCTTCGCAATCTTTTCGGCGGATATTTCAATCTCTGGAGTATCCCTGCCCTGTCAGCTGGCAAGCCGGTGGTCTGGCGCATGCCGGACCTTTGGGCGGTGACCGGGCATTGTGCTTATCCCTACGATTGCCAGCGCTGGAAAACGGGCTGTTACTGCTGCCCGCTGCTGACCCGGCAGGGCCAGCAGATTGTCGAACCAAAGCCCACCATCCTGGATGGCACCCGCCGGGTCTGGCGCGCCAAGCGGGATATTTACAGCCGATCCTGCTTGCACGTGATCGTCACCACCAGGTGGATGAGGGATCAAGTCTCAGAATCCATACTTCAAAACGCCCGCTCAATTAACATTATTTCTAACGGCGTGAATCTGGAGGTCTATAAACCCCGCAATCGCGCCGAAACCCGCCGCCAGCTGGGCCTGGATACGGACGCGAAGATACTGCTCTGGGCCGCCGGCGGTAAAGGAAACTACCGGAAGGGCTATCATCTGGCATATCAAGCCCTGGAGGAGATTCAAGCCAATTCAGAGAATCCCCCCTGGCTGATCACTATGGGGGGGGAGGAAGGCTGGTCGCACCCTGAAACATTGCAGCGGGTGCGCCATTTTGGCTATGTCCGTGATGCGGAGCAGCAAGCCCGCATATATGCCGCCGCGGATGCCTTTCTGGCCACAACCCTGGCGGATGGTCAGCCCCAAACTGCTCTGGAATCCCTGGCCTGCGGGACACCGGTAATTGCTTTCGATATCGGACCCATGCCAGAGCTTGTGATCGAAGGCAGGACAGGCGTAATCGCTCCCCAAACAACCGCTGCGTCTCTGGCAAAAGCGATCCAGGCCAGCCTGATCGAAGAAGACAGGGTTTCGTCCTTGCGGATAAGCAGCAGGAGCTATGCGGAGGAACATTTTGATCTCAGGGTGCAGACCCAGAAATACATCACCCTCTATGAGGGAATCCTGCGGGAAAGCCGTGGGAATTCGAGTGGATGATCAGGGAAGACTAATGGAGGGAAAGCCCGGATATATCAGGAGCTATTAAATGTGATAAGACCCTCCTAAGCGAAATTAAAAGGATACTCGGACCAAAGGGACAATCAACATCTCTCTACCGGTCGGGTATTTCCGGTTTGCAGGGCGGCGCGATTGATGTTCCTCCGGCGGATGAGGATAGATCCTATTACAGGAATAAAATGGGAAAAAATTGCAGTGAAAAAGAAGGGGGGAATCCCAAGCCTGTAAATCTAGATCTAAAATCAGATGTTGTCAGGAAAATCCGCCTGTTCTGTTTTACTTCTGCCCAGCTCATTGCTAGCTGACCCTGGGGATGATATACTGATTCCTGTAATATTCATTAACTGAAATATGGTGAGCATAACTCAAAAAAATGGAAATTGATTTTCAAAACACCTCAGTCCCTGGTGTTCTTCTTGTCACACTTAAAGCGTTCACTGATGAGCGGGGTGAGTTCCTGGAAACCTACCGCCAGGCGGAATTCGCCCAGGCCGGGATTGGACCGCAGTTTGTCCAGGACAACCACGCTGGATCCCATCAGGGCGTGCTGCGCGGGCTGCATTATCAGATCAAGCAAGCCCAGGGTAAACTTGTCCGGGTAGTCAGCGGGGAAATTTACGATGTAGCGGTTGACCTGCGCCAGAGCTCTCCCAGTTTTGGACAGACGCTGGGAGTGATCCTCTCTGCAGAGAACAAAAACCAGCTCTGGATACCACCGGGGTTCGCCCACGGCTACTATGTGCTGAGTGAGTGGGCCGAGGTCAGCTATAAGGTCACTGATTATTATGCCCCCCAGTGGGAGCGGACGCTGCTGTGGAGCGACCCGACCCTGAGAATTGATTGGCCTCTGATTAACGGCCGACATCCTCTGCTGTCGGATAACGACCGTCAGGGTACCCCCTTTGCCAGGGCGGATAAATATGAGTGAACTATGAAAAATATCTTGATCACCGGTGGGGCGGGTTTCATCGGCTCAAACTTTGTACGCTACCTTCTGCAAACCGATCCCGATGTCCGGATCATAAATCTGGATGCCCTGACCTATGCCGGCAGCCTGGAAAACCTGCGCGACCTGCCCGATCCGGACCGGCATGATTTTATCAGGGGCGATATCTGCGACCAGCAGCTGGTCAGACGCCTGCTGGAGGAACGCGAGATTGAGCTGGTGGTCCACTTCGCCGCGGAATCCCATGTGGACCGCTCCATCCTGGGGCCGGGAGAATTCATCCGCACCAATATTCAGGGTACTTTCACTCTGCTGGAAGCCCTCAGGCACTACCGGAGATCCTCTCCTGGCAGGGATGTCCATTTCCATCACATCTCCACCGATGAGGTCTATGGCTCGCTGGAAAAAGGGGAACCTGCCTTTACAGAAAGCACCCCGCTGGCACCGAGTTCCCCCTATGCAGCCTCCAAAGCGGCCAGCGATCATCTGGTGCGGGCTTATTTCCAGACTTACGGCCTGCCGGTGACCATCACCAACTGCTCCAATAATTATGGTCCTTACCAGTTTCCCGAGAAGCTGATCCCCCTGATGATCCTCAATGCCCGGAGCGGCCGAGCGCTGCCCATTTATGGGGACGGCCAGCAGATCCGGGACTGGCTTTACGTTGAGGATCACTGCCAGGCTATCTGGAAAGTCATCCAGAGGAGCCGCCCGGGAGAAACATATAATGTCGGCGGAGGCAATCAGCCTACTAATTTGGAGATTGTCCGGGAGATTTGCGCAACCCTGGATGAGTTGCTTCCTGATTCAGAATATCTTCCCCATTTTGGGCTGGTGGAGCATGTCGAGGACAGGCCTGGCCATGACCGCCGCTACGCTGTAGATATCAGCAAAATCACCCGGGAATTAGGCTGGAAACCACAGACTTCCCTGCAGCAGGGACTCAGGGACACAGTCGTCTGGTACCTTGAGCACCCTGACTGGATCGCTGGAATCAGCGCCAAGGGGGAATATCAAAGCTGGGTTGAAGAAAACTACCAGAAAAGGGATCGACAATGAAAGGAATCATTCTGGCTGGAGGAAAAGGCACCCGCTTATATCCGCTGACTATCAGCATCAGCAAACAGCTGCTGCCGATCTATGACAAACCGATGATCTATTATCCCCTGTCAATGCTGATGCTTTCCGGTATCCGGGAGATCCTGGTGATCAGCACGCCCGAAGCCCTGCCTCTTTTCCAGACCTTACTGGGGTCAGGAGAAAAGTGGGGGCTGGAATTTTCCTACCAGGTTCAGGAATCGCCCCGGGGGCTGGCGGACGCCTTCCTGGTGGGGGAGGAATTCATTGATGAGGATCCGGTTGCCCTGATTCTGGGCGATAATATCTTCTTCGGCCATGGCTTGCCGGATTCCCTGCGGGAAGCTGCCGCCCTCCAGACTGGAGCGACCGTCTTCGCTTACCCCGTCCAGGACCCCCAGCGTTATGGAGTGGTTGAATTTGATGAAAGCGGCAAAGCCTTGAGCATAGTAGAAAAACCCCGGCAGCCCCGCTCTGATTTCGCGGTGCCGGGCCTGTATTTTTATGACAACCAGGTAGTGGAAATCGCCAGGTCTTTGAAACCATCTTCCCGGGGAGAACTGGAAATCACCGATCTCAATCATGTCTATCTTGACCGGGGAGAGCTGCAGGTGATCGTGCTGGGCAGAGGGATAGCCTGGCTGGATGCAGGCAATCCGGCTTCATTGCTTCAGGCAGCTAATTTCATCCAGACTGTAGAGGAGAGACAGGGCATGATGGTCTCCTGCCCGGAAGAGATCGCCTACCGGATGGGATTTATCAGTGGAGAGCAGCTGCTGGCCCTGGCCGGGGAATTCCCCAACACTCGCTATGGAAAGTACCTGGGAAACCTGGTTAGGAAGTAGAGTGTCCAAAGCTCCCATGAATATCCTGGTGATCGGAAGCACGGGACAGCTGGGCTGGGAGCTGCAGCGCTCCCTGGTGCCATTGGGAAATATCACAGCGGTGGACTATCCCGACCTGGATCTGACCCAAGCGGACAGCATTTCCCACTGGGTGCGGGATTCCCGCCCGGAGCTGATCGTCAATGCCGCTGCCTACACAGCGGTGGACCGGGCGGAGAAAGAAACCGATCTGGTGGAAGCGGTCAACGCTACCGCTCCAGGTCAGCTTGCTGAGGAGGCCCGGGCCCTGGGAGCGGTTTTGATCCACTATTCGACCGATTATGTGTTTGACGGCAGGAAAGGATCTCCTTACCGCGAAGATGACCAGCCTTCCCCGATCAATGCCTACGGGAGGAGCAAACTGGCCGGAGAACGTGCTGTTCAACAGGTAGGCGGTGAGTATTATATTTTCCGGACAAGCTGGTTGTACAGTACCCGGAAGGAATGCTTCCTGACCAAGGTGCTGCGTTGGGCCAGGACCCGCGAAAGGGTCCGGATTGCCGGCGATCAGGTTGGCAGCCCCACCTGGGCCCGGACCCTGGCGGAAGCCACAGCCGGAGCTGTCAAGCTGATGCGGGAGCGCGGAAAGTCCTGGCGGGAAAACACATCAGGAATCTATCATACAGCCGGTATCGGGGCTGCCAGCCGCTACGAATGGGCCAGAAAAATCCTGGCTTTGGATCCCCACCCGGAAGAGCAGATCCTGACTGAGCTTGAGGAGGCCCGGAGTGTTGCTTTTATAACCGCCGCAGACAGGCCGGAGTATTCCGCCCTGGACTGCACCAGATTCCAGGAGACATTCGGCCTATTTCATACTAGCTGGGAGGATGCCCTGAAACAGGCACTTTCCTGGAATAACACTTGACTAAAACCAACCTTAAAGAGATTGAAACCCACCACCATGATTATTACGGAAAGGGTTCAGCTATAATCTTTGGCTATTGACCCGGGTATATATTCGGTTATAATTCATTTGCTGAATTATAGATTTTGGAGAGATATTTTATTATGGATTTGTCCCAGAATGACCGCGAATTGATTCTGCTGGAGCAGATCGCAGACGACCCTGATATCAACCAGGCTACCCTGGCAGAGAAACTTGATGTGGCGGTTGGTACGGTAAACTGGCACATCAAACGCTTGATAGCCAAGGGTTATGTCAAAGCTAAAAGGGCCCAGCGTAAGAAGCTGCGCTACATTATTACCCCGGAAGGTCTGGCATTGCGGGCAAAGTTGACCATGCAGTATATCGAAAATCAAATGCGCCTTTACCGGGAGACCAGGAACCGTGTTAAAGAGCTGCTGACGGAAATCAAAGCGGAAGGCTACCGAAAAGTAAGTATTGAGGGGGAAAGCGAGATAGCTGATGTCTGCCGGCTGACCTGTCTGGAACAGGGTTTTGAAATTGCTGAAGGGGAGGATCTTCCCCTCCTTATGGTGGAAGGATATTCTGTATCCTTGAAAATGGATCAGCGGAGGGATAGTTAGCCCCTCCCATGCGATATCAAAGGTAGTAGGGTTAGCGAGGAAGCAAAAATGAAAAAAGCGATCATAACAGGAATTACCGGCCAGGATGGATCCTACCTGGCAGAAATGTTGCTCCATAAAGGCTATGAGGTTCACGGTGTGATCCGCCGGGCCAGTACCTTCAACACCCGCCGGCTGGATCACCTTTACCGAGATCCCCATAATGGGGAAGAGGTCAAGCTTTACCTGCATTATGGGGACCTTTCCAGCTCGGACAGCATTGAGCGGGTCATCCATCTCGTGCAGCCTGATGAGGTCTATCACCTGGCCGCTCAAAGCCATGTCCGGGTCAGTTTTGATATGCCGGAATATACCGGAGATATCACCGGACTGGGGACAATCCGGATCCTGGAATCCATCCGCCGTTCGGGCATTAAGACCCGGTTTTATCAGGCTTCAACCAGTGAATTGTTTGGCAGTGCCCCGGCACCCCAGAGTGAAAGTACGCCCTTCCAACCCCAGAGCCCCTATGCAGCAGCCAAACTTTATGCTTTCTGGGTAACCCGGAATTATTCCCAGGGTTATGGGATGTTTGCCTGCAATGGGATCCTGTTCAACCATGAGTCTCCCCGCCGGGGTGAGACCTTTGTGACCCGCAAGATCACCCGGGCGGTCGCCCGCATCAAAGCTGGTCTCCAGAAGAAGCTCTACCTGGGAAACCTGGAATCCAGGCGTGACTGGGGCTACGCCCCCGAGTACGTCGAAGCCATGTGGCAGATGCTTCAGCTGGACGAGCCCTATGATATTGCTATCGGGACCGGAGAAGCTCATACCGTCAGGGAATTTGTGGAGGAGGCTTTTGGCTATGTGGATCTGGATTACAGGGAGTTCGTGGATATCGATCCCCGCTATTTCCGACCAACCGAGGTTGATTACCTGGAAGCCGATCCCAAGAAAGCCCAACGTATCCTCAACTGGGATCCCAAAGTTCGCTACCATGATCTGGTGCGGATCATGATGGATGCGGATCTAGAGCTGGTGGGACTGGAAGCGCCGGGTGAAGGCAAAAAGATCGTGGAAGAGAAATTTGATGATTGGCACAACTGGGAAGACCAGGTAGTCAGCATGGGGAGATAATAATGGAAAAGACAAGCATGTATCCTGATCCAATAGAGTATTGGTCTGACAAACGGATTTGTCTCACCGGGGGGTCAGGTTTCCTGGGCTCCTTTGTTCAGGAAGTCCTGGCGGAGCGTGGAGCCAAGGAAGTTTTTATACCTGAATCAAAAGACTATGATCTGACCAAGCGGGATAACATCATCCGCTTGTTGGAGGATGCCCAGCCGGATATGATCATTCACCTGGCGGCCCTGGCCGGCGGCATCGGAGCCAACCGGGCCCGTCCAGCGGAGTTCTTTTACAATAACCTGATGATGGGAGTCCCTCTTATGCACGAGGCCTGGAAAGCTGGTGTGGGCAAATTCGTGGCTATTGGCACTATCTGCGCCTATCCAAAATTCACACCGGTGCCTTTCAAGGAAGATAATCTCTGGGACGGCTATCCGGAAGAAACCAATGCCCCCTATGGGCTCGCTAAGAAAATGCTCCTTGTTCAGGCGCAGGCTTATCGGGAGCAGTATGGTTTCAATGCAATCTATCTGCTGCCCGTCAACCTCTATGGCCCCAGGGATAACTTCAACCTGGAAACCTCCCATGTGATTCCGGCCTTGATCCGCAAAATGATTGATGCCCGGGAGAGCGGAGCGGAGCAAGTGGTCCTGTGGGGAGACGGCTCGCCAACCCGGGAGTTCTTCTATGCCGGCGATGCGGCCAGAGGAATCGTGCTGGCTGCCGAGCGTTATTCTGGGGAGGAACCGGTCAATCTGGGAGCAGGGATGGAAATCAGCATCAAAGACCTGGCAGAACTGATAGCTGAACTGACTGGCTTCAGCGGGGAGATTGTTTGGGACACCAGCAAGCCCAACGGACAGCCCCGCCGCGTCCTTGATGTCACCAGAGCAAAAGAGTATTTTGGCTTTGAAGCTCAGATGCCTTTCCGGCAAGGCCTTCAGCAGACGATTGACTGGTATTTAGAGAATAAAGACAACATCGCTTAGGCGTGCATGTGGATAACCCGGGTTTTCCAGACGGTTATCCACAACCGGGGACCGGTTTTCCCGCCTTATACACAGAGTTATCCCCAGCTAAGACACACTCTGGCTGAGGGGAATTATGATGAGCACACTAACAGTATTCTCAGCGCCGAAGCCTTTTTCGGACCCGCATATCAATATCATTCAGCGCAATGCTGTCCGTTCCTGGAAGGCACTGGGTCCCCGGGCAGAGGTCCTGTTAATCGGGGATGAGCAGGGGATCAAGGAAGCAGCTGAAGAATCGGGTGTGCGCCATATCCCTCAAGTGGAGCGCAATGACCAAGGTACTCCGCTGGTCAGTTCTATTTTCAATCTTGCCAGGGAATATTCCTCTCACGGGATCCTGGTCTATCTCAACGCGGATATCATCCTCCTGCCGGAATGCCTGGCGGTCATCGATGCAGTTCTGGCCCGCAGGAAGGATTTTTTGCTGGTAGGCCAGCGCTGGGATCTGGATATCACCAGGGAGCTGAAATTTACGGGAGACTGGTCCGCTGCACTGGAAGACAGGCTGGAGCGTGAAGGTCGGCTTCACAACTACACCGCTATGGACTATTTTATATTTCCGCGCCATTTGCTGCGAGACATTCCTCCTTTTGCGGTCGGCCGGGCCGGGTGGGACAACTGGATGATCTACAACGCTGTCAACCAACCCTGGCCGGTGATTGACCTCACTCCCTCCCATCGTGTGATCCATCAGAACCATGATTACCGCCATCTCCCGGGAGGAGCAGCCCATTACAACCTGGAAGAGTCCCATCATAATGTGGCTCTGGCTGGAGGTATGCGCACCAGCTTTGATCTGCTGGATGTGCCCTTGGTGTTCCAGGACGGCGAGATTCGCAAAAAAGGCTTCAGCCTGCGCAGAACCCTGCGCAAGCTGGAAAGAATTATCATGCCAGCTGAACAGCAAGGCTGGCGCTGGCAGCTGACGCGGATATTGCGTAAACTAGGCCGCGAAGTAGAACGGAGGGGGTTGAGCTAATGACCAGATATGGAATGAATCCTGCCCGCAGCAAGAGCACCGCTTACCGACCTTCCCGGGTCACAGCAGCTGTCATGTCCTATATTCCCAACCTCGAGGGTTATTTCTCTCACCGGCTGGATGTCCTGAAACTTTCCCTGGAAAGCCTGATTGTCAGCCTGGGTGGCGGGACCGATATCATGGTGATGAACAATGGCAGCTGTCAGGAAGTCCGTGAATATCTGGACGGGCAACTGGAAGCCGGTAGGATCGATTATCTGATCCATTCCTCCAGAAATCTGGGTGTGATTGGTGGGTTCAAGATCCTGTTCAATGCTGCTCCCGGAGAGCTGATCGCCTATTGTGACGACGACGTGTTCTATTATCCCGGCTGGTTGGAAGCCCACCTGGCTATCCTGGATTCCTACCCGGACGTGGGTATGGTCAGCGGGGCACCGGTAGGCTATTCCTCTGAAGAGGCTGTCACAGCTGTGGAGGAATTCATCAACAAGCACCAGGGAGAGGTTGGAGTGCGAGAGAAAGCCCGGCAGGAGGCCTGGGAAGCCAGCTGGGCGGTCAGCACCGGGCGATCCGTCCAGAAGCACCTGGCAGCTGTGAAAGAGACTCCCCACAGGTTGCTGGAATACCAGGGTGTCGAAGCGGTTCAATCCGCCAAGCATTTTCAGTTCCTTACCCCTAAACAGGTGATCTGTCGGGCCTTTGACCCCGAGTGGAGCGGCAGCTTGATGGACGGACTGGTGGAATTGGATCAAGCAGTCGATCGCCTGGGATATCTGCGATTGTCGACCCCGGAACGATATACCCGCCATATCGGCAACGCCCTCTCGGCTGAGATAATGGAGGAAGCTGACCGGTTGGGTTACCAGACCTCAGGCGAGGTGCCTGATATTTACGAGGATGAACACTGGCTTTTGAGGATTCCCGGCAGCGGCCGGATCTTGTGGCCGCTGTACCGCTGGCTGTTTAAAGTTTTGCATAAGGTGAAGTAGGGATTGATGCATATTCTTTGGTATAGCGGGGTTGAGTTGCCTGCAGTGACTGGTGGGGGTCTGACCAGGGCCGGCTGGCAGGAGGGTCTGAGGCGGGCTTTGTTCCAATATTATCCTCAGATACAGCTCTCTATTGCCTCCTTTGGCAGGCATTACTACCAATCCTTCCGGGCAGAGAATGCCACCTATTACAATATCCTGAGGGATCCAGCAGCGCCCAGCCGCTGGAAGCGGGTTGCTGAAAACTGGAAGCACCGTACTTTCCAGCGGGAGGACCTGGAGCGCAGCTATACAGTTTACCGCCAGATTCAGCCGGACCTGGTATTCATCTTCGGGACTGAAAATCCCTTTGGGCTGCTTACTGACCGCTTCAGTGTGCCGGTTGTGATTTCCATTCAAGCCGTTCTGAATGGCTTGGTGCCAAATCTGTTCCAGGGATTATCTTTCCGCGAGCTGGCAGGGGAGCTTCTTTCCCGGAACACTTTAACGGGACAGGGGATCTTCCATAAATGGTGGTCGCACAGGAAATCAGCCCGCATCGAAAAGCAGATTTACAGGCGCAACAGCTATTTCTGCGGCCGCACAGCCTGGGATAGAAATTGGCAGGAGCGCCTTAACCCCGGAGCCCACTATTTCCATGTTGACCGGGTGTTAGGAGAAGACTATTACCGCTCTGTTTGGGAGCCGGAGGGAAGCGAACCCCAGCGCATATTTTCCCTGGCAGGCAACGCACCTTTTAAAGGTGGAATTACCCTGGTGCGGGGTTTGGCCCTTCTGAAATCCCGGGGTTATGACCGTCTGCAGCTCCATCTGGCGGGCGTGGATGGGGACAGCATGGTAGGAAAGAATATCACCAAACTTATCCAGCAGGCCGGGCTGGAGGGTCAGGTCAGCCTACTGGGAAGGCTGGGGACCAGCCAGATTATTCAGGAGATGCAGGCAGCCAGCCTGTTCGTGCTGCCTTCCCATCTGGACAACAGTCCCAACAGCCTGGCGGAGGCGATGATTCTGGGAATGCCCTGCGTCGCTTCCAATGCCGGGGGAATTCCTTCCATGCTTCAGGATGGCCGGGAAGGCCTGATTTATCCCCATCAGGACGTCGCTGAGCTGGCCAGGAGAATCGAGCAGCTGCTGACCGACCCGGTTCTGGCCCACAAACTGGGCCGGAGAGCCCGGGAAACTGCTCTGGCCAGGCATGATCCAGAAAAGATTGCCAGGGCGACGGTCCAGATCTATCAGCAGGTGCTGGCAGAGAGTGAGGAAGCATGAAATTCCTGATCGTCGGGTTTGGATCGATCGGCCGCAGGCATTTTCAGAACCTGCTCACTCTGGGCGAGCAGGATATTTCCTTCTACCGGACGGGGCACAGCACTCTGGAAGATGGGGAATTGGAAGGTTTCCAGGTTTATCGGGAGTTGGAGGAAGCTCTCGACCAGGGTCCGGATGGGGTGATCGTTGCCAACCCGACAGCTTATCATCTGGAGGCTGCCATTCCGGCAGCCAGGCGGGGATGCCATATACTCTTAGAGAAGCCCATTTCCCACAATCGATCCCGGGTGGAAGAGCTGGTCAAAGCAGTCAGGCATAGTGGTTCAAGGGTGCTGGTGGCTTACCAGTTCCGCTACCATCCCAGTTTGCTTCAGATCAAGGACCTCCTGGATCAGGGGGCGGTCGGCAAACCGCTGTCCGTGCGCTCGCACTGGGGAGAATATCTGCCGGGCTGGCATCCCTGGGAGGATTATCGCAAGAGCTACAGCGCCAGGAAGGATCTGGGAGGAGGGGTCCTGCTGACCTTGAGCCACAATTTCGATTACCTGCGCTGGCTTTTCGGCGACGCTGAAGTGCGGGCTGCTCTGCTGGGCTACCAGAGCGGATTGGGAATCGATGTCGAGGACACGGCTGAGGTCCTGCTGCAGTTTGAAAATCAGGTCATAGCCAGTGTTCATCTTGATTACCTGCAACTTCCCGGCAAGCACACCCTGGAGATCATTGGGAGAGAGGGGAGCATCTTCTGGGATTATTATCTGAATCGGGTAGATCTGACAGTGCGGAAGAAGGAAGGGGGAGTGGAGCGGCAGTCCTATTCCTGCCCGGAGGATTTTGACCGCAATGACCTGTTCCTGGAGGAAATGAAGCATTTTAGGGAAGTGATAGAAGGAAAAACAAGTCCTGTTTGTACCCTTGATGATGGTATTCAGGTCCTGAATTTGATTTTAGAGGCTGGTAGATGAGGTGTACTGTGAGTACGATTAGCAAGTTTCTGCCTGAATCAGTTGCTTATTTTTTACGCAGGGCGCGTTTTATGGTCCTGCAAAGGGATAAGTATCTTAAGTTTACGAAATTACGAAAAGATATTTCTGAAAATGGATACAGCCTGGCCCAGTTTGATGAGTACCAGTGTATCTTTATACACATCCCCAAGTGCGCCGGCCAATCAGTCCGGGCAACCCTGTTTGGAAACCTTCAGCCCGGCCACATTAATGTTTATACCTACCAGCAGATTTATCCAAAAAGGATCTTTGACCGCTATTATAAGTTCACATTTGTCCGCAACCCCTGGGACAGGTTGGTATCGGCTTACTTCTTCATGAAGGCTGGCGGTGCCCATCAGAAGGACCGGGATTGGTCGCAAAAGCATCTGTCACCTTATCCGGATTTTGCCTCTTTTGTCCGGGAAGGGTTGAGGAATGAGAATATCCTTCACTGGCCGCACTTTCGGCCTCAAGTTGAATTCCTCAAGGGACAGCAGGGCAGGATCGAAATTGATTTTATTGGCAGGTTTGAGAACATCCAGGAAGATTTCCAGAAGGTAGCCAGCCATTTGGGTATATCCAGGGAGCTGCTGTATATCAATAAAGCTAAAAAGAAACGGGACCCTTATCAGACTTATTACACGGCAGAGCTGCGGTATATCGCCGGGGATGTTTACCGGGAGGATATTACCACGTTTGATTACCAGTTCTGACCGGGTTCCGGGAAGAGGAGATATCTCTATTGTGAGGTTAACATTATGAAGAGGATGGATCCCCGTAAGCTGTTGCGAAATTTGCTGATTGAGGTGGTCATCTACAGCTTTTTAATAGTCGCCTACTATTTGTTGGTCTTACATTCGATAGGAGGGTGGCTGGCTGCTATCTTTGGATCAAATCTCTACCAGTATGCTTTTATCGGCCTGGGATTGATACTCGCCCAGGCTGTCATTCTGGATATTGTTACTTCCCTGATGATGAAATATATCAAATTAGACCAGTTTGGCATCAGGAGGATTCTGGATGTATTTTCCAATCGCTGATGTCACTGTCAACCCCCTGCTGCTAATGGGCGTGGGATTCCTGGTCGGTATCCTGGGAGGTTTTTTCGGTGTCGGGGGAGGCTTCCTGGCAGGGCCAATGATGTTCTGGACAGGTGTGCCCATGAACTTCGTTGTGGGAACCGATCTGGCACATATGACAGGAAAGTCCATAGTGGCCGCCCGGCGCCATCGTGCCCTGGGGCATGTGGATTTCAAACTGGGAAGCTTTATGATCCTGGGCACGGTCGGCGGTGTGGAATTAGGTGCGCGATTCATTGAGGTCCTGAAGCATAAGGGTACTCTGGATATCACTGTTGGCTTGGTTTATATAGTTATTCTGGTCTCAATCAGCGCCTTTACAGCCTGGGAGAGCATCCGGGCTATCCAGATGGTCAGGACGGACCAGATAGACGTGAACGATGCAGTCGGTTTTACGGGTATATCCAAACGCATCCAGTCCGTGAAACTGCGCCCTATGATTTCTTTCCCTGTTTCCGGTATTGAGAGCATCTCGATCTGGATGGTGCTGGGTGTGGGATTCTTAACAGGCTTGTTGGCAGGTAGTCTTGGGGTGGGGGGAGGCTTTATTCGCATGCCCCTGTTAGTGTACGTGTTAGGTATTCCTACCCATGTCGCAGTGGGAACTGACCTGTTTGAGATCGTCTTTTCTTCTGGCTATGGGACTATTACTCATGCCATTAAGGGAAATGTCGATATCTTGATGGCGCTGGTGATGCAAACCGGAGCGGCCATTGGAGCCCAAATCGGAGCTACCGCAACCCGGTTCTTCGCCGGCCCCCGCATCCGACTGGCGTTTTCGTTTTTACCATTGATTGGGGCAGTGCTGGTGCTCATGCGCTTGATTGGTGGTGGTGTGCTTCACTGAGGAGGTCTTGGTTGCGATGAAAATATTAATTATCCTTGACAGCGAATCCTATAACTACGCCCCGGTCCTGATGGGGAAACTCATCGCTGAAGCTGCCCCGGCCGAGATCCATGTATTGATCGTCATCGCTCAGGGCGGACATCGTGAGAATGCCCAGGCAATCTCCAGGCAGGTAGAAATGGATCTGGGAGGGATAAAGCCTTTCCTCGCCATCGAGGAAGGCGTTCCTGGCGCTGTGATTGGGTCTTCCTTACTGGAAGAACGTTACCAGTTGATTATTGTCAACGCTGAAAGGATTCTGCGGCTTAGAAAAACGATTGACATCGATCCGATTTTGATCAACCAATCAGAGATATCCCTGCTGATCACCCAAAACACTAAGCCGAAAATCGATCGCATCCTGCTCTGCACGGCATGCATGGAAAACGACTATTCCCTGTTGATGCAGGCGGCTGGTTTTGCTGGTCATATTGGAGCATCAGTGACCTTACTGCATGTGTTTGCAGGAGCGGTGCCGTCCATGTACACCGGTCTTGAACAAATAGATGAGACAGTGGAAGAGCTGCTGCAGACTGATACGTCATATGCCCGATATCTCAGAAAGGGTGTGGAAATATTCAAATCCAATCAAATTGAGTCCGAAGTGAAGATTCGCCGGGGTGTACCGATTGAGGAAATCGTTCGGGAAACCCAGATAGAGAATTATGATCTGGTGGTAATTGGCGCTTCCAGGGTGAAGACAGGCTTGAAAGAGCTGCTGCTTGGTAATCTGGCCATTAAGATTGTAGACCAGGTAGAACTCCCGGTTCTGGTTGTGGGTCGGCGGGATTTGGAGTCGTAAAGCTGTCTCACTAGGCAGGGAGCTGTGTGGTATCATATGGGGTCGATTTTGTAAGGGAAAAAAACTGGACTCTGGTCCTGATGTAGTAATAAGAAAAGGAGTTATATCAAAATCATGTCAAAATTAATTGAGCCTTATGGCGGCGAGCTGGTCAACCTGCTGGTTCCTGAGGCGGAAAAAGAAGCATGGCTGGAAAAAGCCAATCAATACCCCTCGCACCAGCTGAGCAACCGCTCGCTGCATGACCTGGAGCTGCTGGCAGTGGGTGGTTTCTCACCACTGACTACCTTCATGGGAGAGGATGATTACAATCGTGTGCTGACTGAAATGCGTTTGGCCAACGGGATACTGTTCCCTATCCCCATCACCCTGACCATTGCGAAGGAATCTCTCCCTACCCGTGGGGAATGGATCACTCTGCGCGATTCTCGCAACTATATCATCGGCGTTATGCGTATTGAGGAAGTCTTCCGCTGGGATCCCACCCGGGAAGCCCGCCTGGTGCTGGGATCCACCGATCACCGCCACCCGCTGGTTTCTGAGATGGAGCAGTGGGGAGACCTGTGCATTTCCGGTGAGTTGAAAGTGATCAATTTGCCACTTTATTATGATTTCATGGACATCAGGAGAACTCCCCGCGAAGTCCGCCAGATCCTGGAAAAGATCGGCAATGTCGATGTGACCGCTTTCCAGACCCGCAATCCCATGCACAGGGTGCATGAGGATCTTACTAAGCGGGCACAGGAAAGAGTGGGTGGAAGTCTGCTGATCCACCCTGTGGTGGGCATGACCAAGCCGGGTGACGTGGATCATTTCACCCGGGTCCGGGTATATAAAGCCCTGGTCGAGAAATACTATGATTCAGATACCGTGTTGAGTTTGCTGCCGCTGGCCATGCGCATGGCAGGACCGCGCGAGGGTCTCTGGCATGCGATCATCCGCCGCAACTATGGTGCGAACCATTTCATTGTTGGTCGCGATCATGCCGGACCCGGGAAGGACAGCAACGGTAAACCCTTCTACGGTCCCTATGAAGCCCAGGAAATGGTGGAGCAGTATCAGGAAGAAACCGGCGTCAAGGGTGTGTTCTTCAACGAACTGGTTTATATCGAAAAAGAGGACAAATACGTTGCCAAGGAAGATGCCCCTGAGGATGCTGAAGCCAAGTTCATCTCCGGGACCCAGGTCAGAGAAGATTACCTGAACAAGGGCAAGGAACTTCCCAGTTGGTTCACCCGGCCGGAAACCGCGGAAATTCTGCGTGATTCCTACCCTCCTCTTCACAAACAGGGTGTATGCATCTGGTTCACGGGATTGAGCGGCTCCGGAAAATCCACCATTGCCAACGCTCTCACTCCTATGCTGCTGGAGCGGGGCAGGGAAGCTACTACCCTGGATGGTGATGTGGTCAGGACCCACCTGTCTAAAGGTCTGGGTTTCAGCAAGGAAGACCGCGATACCAACATTCTGAGGATTGGTTTTGTAGCAGGAGAGATAACCCGCCACACTGGCACAGTGATCTGTGCCGCTATCAGCCCTTATCGAAAGACCCGCAACGAAGCCCGCAAAATGGTCGGCAAAGACCAATTTGTCGAAGTCTTCGTCGATACTCCCCTGGAAATCTGTGAATCCCGGGACGTGAAAGGCCTGTATGCTAAAGCCCGCAGCGGTGAGATTAAAGGATTTACGGGGATTGATGATCCCTATGAAGCACCGGTGAACCCGGAAATCGTGCTCACAACAGTGGATAAGTCTCCCCAGCAGTGTGCCCGGGAAATCATCGCCTATCTGGAAGAACGCGGATTTCTCAAACCGGATGGTTTTACGAACAACCAGTCCTGAGTCCGCGTGAATTTCCTTCAGATGCCTACCTTAAGGCATCTGAAGGGTCCTAAGGGAGGAGGATATGGCATCGATCCAGGAATTATTTGACCTCTCAGGCCGGACGGCCATCGTCACTGGCGGGGCGGGATTTCTGGGACAGCAGTTCACAGAAGCCCTCGCTGAAGCGGGAGCTGATGTGGTTGTCGCTGATATCGAAGGCCAGGCAGCCGCGGACTGGGCTGAACACATCGACCGGGTCGGAGGCAGCGCCGCCAGCGTTACCCTTGATGTAACAGATCCAGCTTCCGTAAAGGAACTGATAGATTTTACCCTGAAGCGTTTTGGCTCGCTGGACATCCTGGTGAACTCCGCCGCATTGGATCCCAAATTTGAAAGTGGTACCAAGAGCTCTCATGCGACCTCCTTTGAGGCTTTTCCACTGCAGAGCTGGAAGGATGCCCTCGAAGTTAACCTTACCGGAATGTTCCTGGTCAGCCAGGCTGCCGCTCGCGTGATGGCGGAGAGCGGGAAGGGCTCCTTAATCAACATCTGTTCAACCTACGGTATTGCCGGGCCTGACCAGCGCCTCTATGAGTCCCTGGGAGAACCCCATTTGTATAAACCGGTTTACTACTCTGTCACCAAAGCTGGTGTGCTGGGCTTGACCAAGTACATCGCCACCTATTATCAAGGAACCGAGATCCGCTGCAATGCGCTCACCCCGGGAGGAGTGGAACGAGACCACGAGCCTGCTTTTAAGGAGGCTTATGCTCAAAGGACCGTGCTGGGGAGGATGGCTTATCCCCACGAGATGAAAGGGGCGGTGGTCTTTCTGGCATCAGAGGCATCCAGCTATATGACCGGTTCAAATCTGATTGTAGATGGAGGTTGGACGGCATGGTAGAAATACTTGCTCTGATACCTGCCCGGGGAGGTTCCAAAGGCATTCCCCATAAGAATATCAAGAGATTGGGGGACCATCCTTTGCTTGCCTACAGCGTCGCCGCCGGGTTACAGTCCAGTTCAGTCAGCCGGACAATTGTCACCACGGATGATCCTGATATTGCCGAGGTAGCCCGTCAATACGGAGCTGAAGCGCCTTTTCTAAGGCCGGATGAGCTGGCTCAGGATGATACCAGAGACCTGCCGGTCTTCCAGCATGCTCTGCGCTGGTTGGCGGATGAGGAGGATTTCCATCCTGAGCTGGTGGTCCAGCTCCGGCCGACCAGCCCCTTCCGTCCTCCTGGATTGGTGGATGAGGCGATTGGAGTATTTCTGGAACATCCCGACGCGAATTCAGTGCGCGGTGTAGTGCCCTCCAAACAAAATCCCTATAAAATGTGGCGATTGAAGCCGGGGGGAAGCCTGTCCCCGCTGCTGGAGACGGATTTTCCTGAACCCTATAACACCCCCCGCCAGGAACTGCCAACAACTTTCTGGCAGACCGGGCATATCGATGTCATCAGCGCGGAAACGATTCAGGCGGGATCCATGAGTGGTGATGTGATTTATCCCTGTCAGGTCGATCCGATTTATTCAGTTGATCTGGACAACGGTCTGGACTGGGAGCGCGCTGAGGACTGGCTGCGGACCCTGGGGAAAAAGATCATTCTCCCAGATGGTGGAGGTAAGCGTTTGCCCGCAGACCTATCCCTGCTGGTGCTGGATTTTGACGGTGTGCTGACGGATAACCGGGTGTATGTGAACGAGAAGGGGGTGGAAAGTGTTGTTGCCAATAAAGAGGATTCGCTGGGAATTACCCTGCTGAAAAAAGCCGGATTGGAAGTGGTGATCCTGTCCAAGGAAAGGAATCCTGTGGTTCAGGCCCGGGCAGATAAAATGCAGATCCCAGCTTACCAGGGTGTTGATGATAAAGCAGAGAAATTAGCCCAGCTCCTGCAAGAACGCGGGCTGAAAGCTGAACAGGTTGCCTACATAGGAAATGATGTCAACGACCTGCCCTGTTTTTCCCTGGTAGGGATGGCAGCCTGTGTGGCGGACAGCCACCCGGAAGTGAAAAGAGCCGCAGATCTGGTGTTAACTAAAAAGGGCGGCCGGGGAGCGGTGAGGGAATTCATTGATCTGCTACTGCGCCAGCAAGGTGCTTTATTTGAGACGGAGGATAGCAAATGACACGAGAGGTGAAGCTGGGAAATCGTCTGGTGGGCGATGGCCATCCGGTATATATCACTGCGGAGATTGGCATCAACCATAATGGCAATATCAATATCGCCAAAGAGCTGATCGATGCAGCGGTTGAAGCTGGCTGCGATGCGGTCAAGTTTCAGAAACGTACTCCCGAGCTGTGCGTGCCGCCGGAACAACGCGATAAGATGCGCCACACACCCTGGGGATATATCAGCTATATAGAATACCGGGAAAAGATCGAGTTCAACAAGGAGCAGTTCACAGAGATTGTGGAATACTGCCATAAGAAGAAAATAGACTGGCAGGCTTCCGCCTGGGACGAGCCCTCGGTGGATTTTCTGGAGGAGTTCGATCCTCTTGTCCACAAGGTGGCCTCAGCGTCTTTGACAGACTCCGCTTTGCTGCGTAAGATGCGGGAGCAGGGTCGTCCTATCATTCTCTCCACCGGCATGTCCGAAATGGAGCAGATCAAGGCGGCGGTGGACCTGGTTGGGACAGAAGACCTGATCCTGGCTCACTGCACCAGCACCTACCCCTGTCCGCCAGCTGAACTGAACCTGCGCATGATCCAAACTCTCCGGGAAATGTATTCCTGTCCGGTAGGGTATTCAGGGCACGAGGTAGGTTTGCCTACTACGGTCGCAGCGGTTGTACTGGGTGCCAGCCTGGTCGAGCGTCATATTACTCTGGACAGAGCCATGTGGGGTTCAGATCAAGCTGCCTCCATTGAGCCCGGCGGGCTGCGCAAATTGGTGAAATACATCCGGGTGGTCGAAGAGGCTCTGGGGGACGGCGTCAAGACCGTTTACGAGAGTGAAAAACCCAGCCTGGAAAAGCTCCGTCGGACGGACACCCTGCCCATCCGGGGGCGATATCACAAGTCCTAAAACCAGGAAGATACCCTAACTGATAGGAAGGGGTTTAGGGCTGGCGAAATCATGGATGAATTGAAGAGCAAAATAGGGCGCGGAATCCGTAAACTCCAGCTGTTCAGTCGGGTTTGGTGGATGGACTGGCAGGTATCCCGCCATTCTAGATCTTCAGGTAATGGTGGACCTGTGCTGTTCTTCAACGCCTCAGCCAGGCTTGAAGGGCTGAATCTCAATGCGGCATTCCAGCTGCTTTCCAGCTGGGGAGTGGGATTGGCCGGTGGGGAGGTAGTACATTTTGCCTGCCGATCAGGAATGAGTCAATGTGTGCTGGGTGCCGGGGCGGGAAAACCCCAGGACCCGCCGCCCTGTCAGGGATGCATCACTCACACCAGGTTGTACACTGGGGCTGCTAAGACTTATTGGTTTGACTATCAGGAAGACCCCGGGCTGAGGGAGATCCTTGAAGGAGCATCCCTTCCCGAGTTGGAGGATCTGACCTACAAGGGTAGACCTCTGGGCAAACTGGTGCTGCCCAGCTTGCGGTGGATCATGCGGCGCCACCACCTGGAAGATGAACCGCTCACCCGCTATTTATTTTCGGAATACATTCTCTCGGCTAACAACATTGCAGAGAAATTCAAGGATTTGCTGAACGAGATCACGCCCGAGGTTGTTGTGGTTTTTAACGGCCTGCAGTATCCAGAAGCGGTTGTCCGCTGGTTAGCTATCCAGAGCGGTATCCGGGTGATCACCCATGAGGTGAACCTGCAGCCTTATTCCGCCTTCTTTACTGAAGGGCAGGCAACTATCTATCCAATGAGCATCCCGGAGGATTTTCAACTCTCGCCTGCACAGGACCAGGTCCTGGATGATTATCTCTCCAGACGCTTCCGGGGGGATTTTACAATGGCTGGGATCAAGTTCTGGTCAGAGATGGACCAGCTCCCCAAGGAGTTCCTGGATTATGCCTCTGGTTTTAAGGGGATTATCCCTGTTTTTACAAATGTGGTCTTTGATACCTCCCA
>JANTFT010000034.1 GCA_024763275.1 Anaerolineales bacterium
AAAGAATTAGATGCGAATACTGGATCCCCTTCCGCCGGGAGGATGCTTTCCCGGGTCAATTCAGCCGATTTTTCTTGAATTTTAGGGTTGCAATAACAGAAATGAATTTCGCAAAAAGCCTATTTAGCGGGAGATTGGATATAGAACTGCCTGCCATCCCGGAAAGGGTAAAGCCTAATAAAACTATTAACTGATCCTGGTTGAACTTCGTTTAGAATCAGGGTTAATAATCCTTCAACTGAAATTGGTGTTGGAATGAGAGCCAAATAAGGTGAGAAAGCAGACCGAATCCTCTTATGCCAGAATTGTCAACACGTCAGTCATAATTAAGCTGTTGTTGTGGGTGGCTTTATTCGCTTGCTCAGGAATCGGAGTGGTTTTTTGGATCACTCAGGGCTGGCAGGCAACCTCATTTTCCCTGCTGCTGCTGGCTGCGATCTCCCTGCCGCTGATACCTCTGCAGCTCAGGGGCTATACCCAAGCCGCGGGACTTTTCTTCTACCTGGCTGCTTCCTCTGTGATCACCTTCAACACATGCATCGGACACGGAATTTACGACGAAGCTATGCTGGTGTTCCCGATTGTGATTGTTTTCTCCGGGTTGATCCTGGGGAAGAGAATGGTAATTCTGTCCACAGGTATATCGCTGGTGCAGATCTACCTGGTCTATTTGCTGGCCCAGAAGGGCCTGGTTCAGCCATTTGACGGCGCTGTGCAGATAACGTTGACAGACCTGATCACCACCATGATTATCTTGCTGGTGTCAGGTTATGTGGTCTGGGTGATCGTTGGCCTGATAGAAAACGCAGTGGAAAGGGTCCTAAGTTCGGAACAGGAACTGGAAAACGCCTATGACCAGACCTTAACTGCCTGGGCCAAAGCCCTGGAATTCCGGGAGCGCGAGGACCCGGGTCACTGCGCACGGGTTTCCTCCCTGGTCAGTTTGTTTGCCGAACACATTGGTTTAGAGCCCGAAAGGATCAGACCTCTATGGCAGGGCGCCTTGCTGCACGATATCGGTAAAATGGGAATTCCGGAGTCTATTTTGCTCAAGCCAGGGCCTTTTTCTGAGGAGGAAATCGTGCTCGTGAGGACTCACACCGAATTGGGGAAAGACCTCATCACCGGGATCGAAGACCTGCATGCCGCCCGGGAAATCATTGCCTGGCACCATGAACGCTATGACGGGACCGGCTACCCTGACCAACTTCGAGGGGACGAAATTCCTTATCCAGTCCAGCTGTTTACAATCGTTGATTGCTGGGACAGCCTGCGAACGGAGCGCCCCTGCCGCCCGGCCTGGACCGATACCGAAACCCTGACCTATATTACCAACCAGGCAGGCAAGAAATTTCACCCGGAAGTTGTCAAGCAGTTCCTGGATCTGGTGGATAAGTACGGTCTTGAGGAAACGAGATGAGGACTACCTGCGAAGAGCAGCCCGGAGGACGGGTCTGTTTTGAGGAGATGGTCAATCTCTCCAAGGTCTTGAACCAGATCTTCATCGGGGCGCTGGTGGCGGTTGGTCTGATCAGTGTCAATAGTATCCGAGAATGGTGGGGGACACCAAACACCTATTCTGTGGTGATCTTGTTCCTTGTCACCGCCGGGCTTTACGGGATTTACAAAACGGGTTATTCCCGGGTGGCGGGAATTGGATTATTGATCGCGATATCAATCGTGGTGACCTATAATCTCTTTATTGCCGGAGGGATCAATGATAATGTCGTGATCGTTTTCCCGGTGCTGATCATCATAGCCGGACTGGTGCTGGGAAAGAAGTCCATTCCCTGCCTGACGGGATTGTTTCTGCTGGAAGTTTCCGGCATCTACTGGCTGACCGTCACCGGTAGGATTCACCCCTTCAGAGGGGCTGTCACCGTGACGGTCCAGAATTTCCTGACTGTGTTCATCTTGCTGCTGATCTACGGGGTTGTGATCTGGATCGCAGAGGATGCCCTGGAAAGGAACTTTTTGAAAATCATCGACACGGAAAACCGACTGAAAAGCACTTACGATCAAACCATCAGGGTGTGGGGGAAAGCACTGGAGCTCTTTGACCAGGAAACGGAAGGACACAGTTTGCGTGTAGTTGACCTGACGCTGGCGCTGGCCCGGGAAATCGGGGTTGACGAAAGCGAGTTGGAGCACATCCACCGGGGTATACTGCTGCATGATATCGGCAAAATGGGGATTGGCGAGGCGGTGCTGAATAAAACGGAATCCCTCTCCTCGGAGGAGAGGATTCAGATCGAGAAACACCCTTTGAATGCCCAGAAGATGTTGAAGGACATCCCTTTCCTCGAGAAGGCCATGGCTGTCCCTGTTTACCATCACGAGCGCTGGGACGGCACCGGTTATCCCTTCCAGCTGGCAGGAGAGGAAATCCCCCTCGCTGCCAGGATATTCGCCATAGTGGACAACTGGGATGCGCTGCGTTCTGACAGGCCTTACCGTAAAGCCTGGCCCAAAGATCAGGTAATAGAATACATTAAAAACCAGAGCGGAATGAAATTCGATCCAGACCTGGTGGATGCCTTTCTGTCTATCGTGGATTGAAGGCCTGCCTGGGTGGCCGTCCCCTTCCTCTTTTATGGGGATTTCCCTACCTTGACTGCCTGTCTGCATGCATTCCTGCCTTGATGTAAATCTTGGATGTTGATTTCCAGGGGTTGATGTATAATCTTGCCTGAAAAACATCCTAAATATGTGACGGATAGATGGGAGGATAAGCAGATGATCGATTTAGAAAAGTTAACGCCTGAACGAAAGAAGGTCTGGGATAAGGTCAATCAGATGATGGATGTCAGCTACGGTTGCGCGGAATCCTTTGTGGCGGCTGTAGGGGAGTATCTCTGGGGAGAAGTAGACGATCCGATCCAGATGATCTCCACCGGGTTCAGTGGGGGTGTTGGCGGCACGCATGAGGAGCTCTGCGGAGGGATAAGTGGAGCAGCGATCATCTTGGGGCTGCTGTATGGTAGAACCACGAATGATGAGGCTCTGATGATCCGCTGCAAGAGATTGATATCTGAACAGCGAAATCGATTTGTTCAGCAGTTTGGAACGACTATCTGTCAGGAGTTGAGGGATGCAGAGTTTGGGGCGGATGAACAAAATCCCTGTTCAGCAATGATTGCGCCGGCGGCCTTTATGCTGCTGGATATTCTGGAGGAGGAACAGGAAAGAGAGCGGGTGGCAGCGGCTTCCGCACCCGATGAAGCAGAGGGTGTAAATGTGCTTCCCTTTGATGAATATGTCTCCAAGCATCAGGACGATCCAATGCCAGCGCTCCTAGAAGAGCTGGAACGGCCGGAAATCACACACGAATACCGGAACTGGATCGGTGAACTGATCGACGAGAAGGGAGACGATCGAGAAGGGGTTGGCCTGCACCCTGATGGCCAGCTGCCATTAATCAGCTGGTTGAGTGTGCCTGCTGGAGAGGTAGAGGTTGAGCGTGCCGGCAAGTTCCCTGTTGATTCTTTTTTGATCGCCAAGTATCCTATAACCAGGATCCAGTTTCAGGCTTTCCTGGATGCCCAGGACGGTTTTCAAAATCCGGACTGGTGGAAAGGGTTGGCTGTCGAATCTGATCAGATCCAACCAGCTGCCGAGCAGCGTTTTGATTACAACAACCACCCCCGGGACAATGTCAGCTGGTATGACGCAGTTGCTTTCTGCAGATGGTTGACCGCAAAGTATTTAACCCGGGACGATCTGGAGGAGAACCCTGTCTTGTCCCATGATAAGTGGGAAATTCGTTTGCCAACGGAATGGGAGTGGCAGATGGCGGCTACTGGTGGTGACCCAGAGAATAAATTCCCCTGGGGACCGGACTGGGATGAGAATAAAGCGCACACCAAACACAATCAGCTCAATAAGTCCATGGCGGTAGGCATGTATCCGGCGGGCAAATCGCCAGTGGGTGCCCTGGACATGAGCGGCAATATCTGGGAATGGTGTCTGAATTGTTATGAAGATCCTGCCAGGTTGGATCTCAGCCGCCCTGACCGGAGAGTGCTGCGAGGTGGGTCCTGGTATCACTGGGGTTCTTATGCGCATAACACCATGCGCAGCCGCTACTTCCCTGATCATCGCTATAATGCAGGCGGCTTCAGGGTAGTTTGTGCCAGAGCCATTCCCTGATAAACCACCTAAGTTCTCAAAACAGAGCCTTCTGGCTCTGTTTTTTTTTTATTTTTAAGCAAGTTATGATCTGTTGTTCAGAAATGCCAGTTGACAGTGAGCAGCGAGAACGTTATAATGTACGAACATTCGGACAAATAAATCTGTGTGGTTCCATGAAAGACATCAGCCGGTCCAGCAAGATCCCCCTGTATTACCAGCTTTATGAAATTCTCTACGACCAGATCCAAGAAGGCATCTGGCAGCCCGAGGACATGCTTCCAACAGAATCCGAATTAGTGGAGCGCTATAACCTCAGCAGGGCAACTGTTCGACAGGCGTTTGAGATGCTGGTCAATCAGGGTTTGGTCTACAGGCGTCAGGGACGGGGAACGTTTGTTTCGCGTCCTGCTTTTGAACAAAACCTGAATCGGATCATCAGCTTCTGGGAAGATATGAAACAGCGGGGTTTGAAACCGGGAACAATAGTCCTGTCCAGTGAGCTGATCCAGGCCCCAGATGATGTTCTGGAAAGTCTGGAAATTGAGCCCGGGCAAGAGCTTGCCAGTTTGGTCCGACTCCGCTTAGCGGATGATGAACCGCTCAGCATGGAGCATTCATTGCTGGTTCACGATCTCTGTCCTGGCGTTCTGGATCAAGACTACGCCAACAACTCTTTACGGAAAATGCTCGCCGATCAATACAATATCCGCATTGTCAGTGCTAAGCAGACAATTCGGGCAGTGCCGGCCACAAAACAGCTGGCAGAATTATTGGATATCGATGTGGCATCGCCGTTGCTGCACATCGCTCGCATTTCCTACGCTGAGACAGGTACTCCAATTGAGTATTTGCGGATAAACCTCAGAGGGGATCGCTATGCATTTCATACCGAGCTGAGAGAATAAGGAAGTTATGAAAACATTTGATGTTGTCACTTTGGGGGAGCTGTTGATTGACATGTTTCCGGACCGGATCGGCCCCCGGATTGGTGAGGTGGAAAAGTTCATCCCAAAACCAGGAGGGGCCCCTGCGAACGTAGCAGTCGCCGCTAGTCGGCTGGAAATGAAGACCGCGTTTATCGGTAAGGTGGGCGAGGACTTGTTCGGTAGCTACCTGAAGCGAGTTCTTGATCAGGAAAGGGTCGAGACCCGGGGGATCCGGTTTGATCCCAGGACCAGGACAACTCTGGTGATCATCGCCATGCCTGATGAAAATTCGGCAGAATTTGTTTTTTACCGCAATCCCGGAGCTGATCAGCACCTCACTGATGATGACCTGGACCTGGATCTGCTTAGCTCAACGCGGATGCTCCATTTTGGATCCGTGAGTTTGAGTGATGAACCAGCCCGCAGCGCGACATTTGCGGCTGCCCGGTTCGCCAGGGACGCTGGCGCCCGGATATCATTTGATGTCAACTACCGGCCTTCTCTCTGGCAGGATACTGAACAGGCGCTTCGCCAGATCAAGGCGATGATCAAAGAAGTCGATCTTGTGAAAGCCAATGAAGTCGAAGCAGCCCTGCTGACTGGAGAGGAACACCTGGATTCCGGGGATCCATCCGGGCTGGAAAGAGCCGCCAGGGAGCTGCTTCAACAGGGGCCAGAATTGGTTGTACTGACGCTGGGGGCTCAGGGAAGCTACTACCAGACCCGGCAAGCAGGTGCTTTTGTGCCTGCCTTTCCGGTGGACACTATTGACGCTGTAGGTTGTGGGGACGCTTTTGTGGCCGGGATGCTGGCGAAACTGGCACGAATCGACCGCTGGCAGGAGGAGTTGGATCCGAACAATCTGGCAGAGATCTTAACGTATGCCAATGCTGTAGGAGCCCTGACCTCATTGAAGAGGGGTGCCATTCCAGCGATGCCGACCTTAGACCAGGTGGAATATTTTTTAAGCGAACAGGAATAGGTGTTCTTATGGACAAAACGGACAACATTTCCATCGAAGAACTGGCAGGGATTGCGAAAGAGCTGAGATTGGATATCCTGGAGATGACCACAAGGGCTGGTTCTGGCCACCCATCCAGCTCCTGGTCAGCGGTCGAGATCGTGACCGCTCTCTATTTTGGGGGAGTGCTGCGCTATAAACCGCAAGATCCCTGGTGGGATGAGCGCGATAGATTCATCATGAGCAAAGGGCATGCGGCCCCGCTGTTGTACGCTGCTTTGGCGCGCGCTGGATATTTCGATCTGAAGGAACTAAGCCGGTTACGTGAGGCGGGCAGCCCGGTCCAGGGGCACCCCATCAGGGGGTTGATGCCGGGTGTAGAGGCGACAACGGGCTCGCTGGGTCAGGGTCTTTCTCTGGGTATTGGACATGTGCTGGGGGGCAGATTAGCTGGCAAGAAATTCCATGTTTTCGTGCTGCTGGGTGACGGGGAGTGCGAAGCCGGCCAGATTTGGGAAGCCGCCATGTCAGCGGCGCATTTCAAAACCGGCAATCTGGTGGCAATCCTAGATTACAACAAATATCAGGAAACCGGCCCTATCAGCAGGGAGATTGGTCTGGAACCACTGGTTGAAAAATGGCATTCGTTCGGTTGGAATGTTCACGAGGTGAATGGTCATGATCTGCAAGCCGTCCTGGGAATACTTCACCTGGCCAAACAGCTGGAAGCAACTGGAATACCCCAAATGATCATTGCCCATACAATTAAGGGCAAAGGGGTTTCCTTTGTGGAAGCCGATTTTACATTCCATGGCAGGGCTTTAACACTGGAACAGGCAGAATTGGCCAGGGAGGAGATCAATGCAGCTGGGTAAATTAGCAGGCTTACAGGAATGTGACGTCCCTCTTCGCAATATTTTTGGTGATGCGCTTTTGGATCTGGTCAGAGAGAATCCCCGGGTAGTGGTCCTTGACGGCGATCTGGGGAACTCGACCAAGACGGAATATGTCCGCCAGGAATTTCCAGAGCGATTCTTCAATATCGGCATAGCGGAGAGCAATCTGGTCGGGGTCGGGGCCGGTATGGCAGGCGCCGGTTTTTACCCATTTATCGTCAGTTTCTCATCGTTCCTGCTCTGCAACGCCTACGATCAGATCAGGTTGGCAGTGGCGATGTCTGATATTGACGCCACGATTGTTGGCAGTCATGGAGGAATCACTCTGGGTAAGGATGGGCCGACGCAAATGGGCATTGAGGATCTGGCCTTGATGGGGGGGCTGCCCACCTTTACGATCATTGTTCCAGGAGACCCAGCCAGCATGCAGGCTGCGGTCAGGGCGGCGCCGAATATTAAGGGGCCGGTTTTCATCCGGTCCAGCAGGGTGCCCATGCCTTATATTTATCCCGAGAAGAACACACCTTTTGTGGTCGGTAAGGCAAATCGAGTCAGGGAAGGCAATGATCTGACGATCATAGGATGTGGGATGATGGTCTCGGCGGGGCTGGACGCAGCGGCAATCCTGGCCAAGAAAGGGATTGAGGCCCGGGTTGTGGATCTGCACTCCCTCCGACCTCTGGACCGGGAGGAAATCATTGCCGCCGCGGAGGAGACCGGAGCGGTGGTTTGTGCAGAAGAGCATCTGCTGCAGGGGGGGATGGGAAGCAACGTTGCCAGAGTGGTAGCAGAATCCCACCCGGTACCCATGCGGTTTGTAGGGCTGGCGGATACATATGTCGAGTCTGGGGACCCATGGGAACTCCTTGAGAAATATCACCTGACTGCTGCAGATATCGCCCAAAAAGGTGAGGAAGTCGTAAAGGTAAAAGCTGGAGCTTGAAATGATATCAGAGGACCTCATTCACCGTGAACAGGAAGGGAATCCGATCCGGGTCGGCGCCAGTGCAATAGAATGGATGGGGAGCGGATTGGTGGCAGCCTTTTCCCATGTGCCGGGAATGGAGATCAGCGCTGTGGCCAATCAGGATGTCCCCGAGGGAATCGAGGCTCTGATTGGCTCAGGGGTGCCTGAGGACCAGATCGCCGTAGCGGATGAAAAAGGGGAAATAGAGGATCTCATCGAGGGCGGAAAAAGGGTTGTCATGCCTGACCCTCGCTTGTTGGCTGAGATAGATGCCCTCGACATTGTCACCGATTCCACCTGGTCTCCAGCCATCGGTGCAGATGTTGCGGAAGCCTGTATCAAGCATGGAAAAGATATCGTTCTGGTCAATATCGAAGCTGATGTCACAGTTGGTCACATCCTTAAGAAAAAGGCTGAAGAGGCTGGTGTTTTGTACTCGGTGTCATCAGGCGATGAGCCGGGCTGTCTGATGGAACTGGTCGATTATGTCAGGACTCTGGGATATGAAGTGATCACCATTGGTAAGGGGAAGAATAATCCTCTTAATACCGCAGCCACACCTGATCTGGTGGCCGAAGCTGCCAGAAAACAGGATAAGGATCCAGTCCAGGTAGCCTCTTATGTGGACGGCACTAAAACCATGTTCGAAATGACCTGTGCCGCGAACGCCACAGGCTACCGGCCAATGCAGCGAGGGATGATCGGCCCCAAGGCATCTTTTGAGAATGTGTCCCAGATTTTCGCGTTGGCAGAGGATGGGGGTATCAGTCGATTCCCGGGGAATATCGATTTTGTTCAGGGTCCCTCCATGTCGGGTGGTGTATTTGTCACTGTCCGCGTCAGCGACCCGCGGATCCAGGCTGATCTGAACTATCTCAAAGTAGGATCGGGTAAATACTTCACTTTTTTCCGACATTATCACCTGTGGTTTCTGGAAGCCTCCATATCGATCGCCAGGGCTGTTTTGGAACGGAAAGTTTGGTTGGCACCGCTGGACGAACCTGTTGCGGAGGTGATGACCGTTGCGAAAAAGGACCTGCACCCGGGGGAGACCCTGGAGCGGTTTGGGGGATATACGAATTATGGTGTGATGGACGTAGTGGAAGAAGCCCGCAGGCTCCAAGCCCTTCCTGTTGGATTGAGTCCGGGGGTAAAAATGATCCGCCCTGTAAAAAAGGGGGAAATCATTACCTGGGGTGACGTTGAATTGGATGAAAGCAAACCCGTTGTCAGGTTGAGGCGGGAGCAGGACGCATTATGGGGTCAAGGCTAAACCGCAATTCATTAGTAAAGGAGATCGGCATGCAGATCGGAGTGTTTACGGCGTTGTGGGGGAACCTGTCATTTGAGGAGGCCCTTGATAAAGCAGTCAGTTTTGGGATCACAGCTGTGGAGATTGGCGCGGGTGGTTATCCCGGACAGCCGCACTGTCCGGTGGACGAACTGCTAGAAAGCGAATCCAGGCGGGAGGAATGGTTTGGGAAGATCACGGAGCGGGGATTGACACTCAGCGCCTTGAGTGTTCATAACAATCCGGTTCATCCAGACCGGGCAATTGCTGAGGAAGCTGATCAGACGATCAAGAAAGCCATTCGCCTGGCAGCACTCCTGGGTGTGCCAACCATCAACGGTTTTTCCGGGCTGCCGGGTGGGGCAGCTGCGGACACCATGCCTAACTGGGTGACCTGCGCCTGGCCACCCCACTTTCTGGATATTCTCGAGTATCAATGGAATGAAGTGACCATCCCGTATTGGAAGACCATTCACCCCCTCCTGGAGGAAAATGATCTGACCTTCGGCTTTGAAATGCATCCCGGGATCCTGGTCTACAACGTGTATACACTGCTGCGCTTGCGGGATGCAGTCGGCCCCCGTCTGGGATGTAATTTCGATCCCAGCCATCTGTGGTGGAACGGGGTGGATCCGGTAGCTGCGATCCGCGAATTGGGTGAGTCGATTTTCCACGTACATGGGAAGGACGTATATATTGATCCCTACAACACCAGCGTGAACGGCTGCAACGATTATAAGCATTATGGAGACATCCCAAAACGCTCCTGGAGCTTCCGCTCGATCGGTTATGGTCACAGTGTCAAAGAATGGAAGGATATCATCAGCGCTCTGCGCATGGTCGGATATGATTACGTGATCTCGATTGAACATGAAGACGCCCTGATGTCTCCGGATGAGGGGCTGGGGAAAGCCGTCAGAGTTCTAGAAAAAGCCTTGATATTTGAAGATGCTGGCGAAATGTTCTGGGCATAACCAATGAAGTTGATTCTGTTTGATCTGGACGGAACCCTGCTGACAGCAGGGGGGATTGGCCGCAAGGCAACTCGAACTGCGCTGGAATCCGTTTTCGGTGATTCCGGGAATCTGGACGCATTTTATCCTGGTGGGAGAACCCAGGAAGCGATCTTCCTGGACACGCTGCTGGATGCCGGGTACAGCCAGGATG
Source organism: Anaerolineales bacterium (assembly GCA_024763275.1). Classification (GTDB taxonomy): domain Bacteria; phylum Chloroflexota; class Anaerolineae; order Anaerolineales; family UBA11858; genus B10-G9. The sequence goes on from JANTFT010000034.1 coordinate 10,340, forward strand.
ATTATCTGTTCCGGAGGACCAGGCTTTACCGGATTTTCTTGGCTGAGTTTAGAAAAGATATCCAGCAAAGGGGCTCCCAAATCCAATCTTTGCCGGGGGCCGTAGATCTGATCCGGTCTTTATCAGAGAATCCCACTGTGGTGCTGGGAATGGTGACAGGGAACCACCGCGAGAATGCCTCGCTAAAACTCCGACAGGCTGGATTTTCCCCGGAGTGGTTTGCTGTCGGCGCCTATGGGGAGGAGTCAGCGATCCGTTCAAAACTGATTCTTTTAGCCCAGAAGCGGGCCCGGGAGAAAAGTGGTGTGGAATTTACCGGGAAGAGGACGATTGTCGTGGGTGATACGACCAGAGACGTTATCAGTGCCCGGGAGAACGGCGCGGTAAGTGTTGCTGTATCCACGGGAACAGACGACCGCGCCTTGCTGGAAACCGCGGCGCCGGATTATATCCTGGAGGGATTGGAAGATCGGCAGACTGTGCTCGAGATCCTGCTTTCGGCCAGTCATGCGCTCAAAGGAGGAATAAATGGGATTTAATGAGGCGGAAAAACCGGATCTGCCCCGGATCGGGGTTGGTATGTTGGGCTACGCATTTATGGGGAGGGCTCATAGCGACGCATACAGGAAGCTGGATTACATGATGTATCCACCACCAGCGATCCCGGATTTGGTGGCGGTATGCGGCAGGAACAAGGAAGCTGTGGCTGGTATGGCTGCCCGCTTCGGGTACAAAGGTTACTATACGGACTGGGAAGAGATGCTCGAAGATCCGCGCATCCAGTTATTCGATAACGTGGGGCCAAACAACATGCATGAAGATCCCAGCGTGCGGGCAGTGGAAGCTGGTGTGCATGTCCTTTGTGAAAAACCACTGGCCCGAACAACTGAGGAAGCCCGGCATATGTGGGACGCTGCTGTTAAGAATAATGTCAAGCACATGGCGGCGTTCAACTATCGCTTTGTGCCAGCGGTCCGTAAAGCCAGGGACCTGATCCAGACTGGTAAGCTGGGTAGGATCTACCATTTCCGGGCCATGTATTTACAGGATTGGATACTGCCCCATTTTCATACCCCGCTGCTCTGGCGGCACAATAAGGACGTCTCAGGTACCGGGGCGCTGGGGGATTTCTCACATATCATCGACATCGGCCACTTTCTGCTGGGTTCGAGGATCTCCAGCGTGCAGTCAACATTAAAGACCTTTATTCCAGAGCGGGCCCTGATGGACGGCAGCGGAACGGGGAAAGTGGACGTGGACGACGCTTTCGCTTCTGTTGTAGAGTTTGAGAATGGTGCTATCGGAACATTGGAGGGTACCCGCCTGGCCAGTGGTCGGAAGAACTACCATGTCTTTGAGGTAAATGGGGAGAAAGGCAGCCTGGCCTGGAACCTTGAAAGATTGAATGAGCTCGATGTACAGTGGGCTGAAGGGGAGCCGGCTGAAACCCGGGGCTTTCAGAATGTGCTCGTTACCGAGAGCGGAGATCCCTGGATAGAAAACTGGTGGCCTCCGGGGCATGTGCTGGGCTGGGAACATACCTTTATCCACGAGATCTACCACCTGCTGGATTGTATTATCTATGACAAAGAGGTGGCCCCTGGGGGAGCGACCTTTGAGGATGGGTACAACGCCTGCGTGGTTGCAGATGCGATGGTGGAATCTTCTGAAACCGGCAGGAGGGTGGACTGCAAATATTGAAAAATGGATGCCTCTCCGGCTGGGGCGGGATCTCCCCGCCTGTTGGGGATAATGATAAAAGTCACATTATGCACCTTCTATATTGACAGGGAGAGGGCTTAGCCCTATCATACGAGAAAGTTGTAATTATAGGATGATAACATTATATGTCTTCCTCCCTCGCCAATAAACAAATCGATCGTGATTCTTTTATCCCTTATTACATACAGGTTATTGACGCTTTAACCGAGTACATCGAGAACAATCATTTACAGCCAGACCACCAGCTGCCCGGAGAAGTGGATTTATGCGATGCCTTTGAGGTCAGCCGCACGGTGATCCGCCACGCATTGCAGGAGATGGAGTACAAGGGCTTGATCTACCGGCAGAAAGGCCGGGGAACGTTTGTCGCCAAGCCGAAGATTCACGAGGGCCTATTTCAGGAGCTGACAGGTTTTTATCAGGACATGGTCGCTAAGGGGCACAATCCCCGTTCGAAGGTCCTGAAACAGGAACAGGTACCTGCGAACCCCAAAGTGGCGGCATATCTGGATTTAGAAGTAGACACACCGGTGATCCAGATCGATCGTATCCGCTACATCAACGACGAACCGATTGTTTACGTGACAACCTATCTGCCGTACCAACTCTGTCCGGAGCTGCTGAACGTTGACCTAACTGAACAATCTCTGTATGCCTATCTAGAGGATAACCATGACCTGCTGATTTCCAGGGGAAAACGCTACCTGGAGGCAGTCCCGGCCAACCAGCTGGAGGCAGAGTTACTAGAGGTTGATGTTGGTTCGCCGCTGATCCTGCTTAACAGCGTCAGCTATCTCTCAGATGGCCAGCCCGTGGAATACTTCCACGCTCTGCACAGAGGCGATCGCTCGCGGTTCGAGACCGAACTGGTACGCGTCAGCAAGCCGGGTGATCTGGCTAAACACATCCTGGAGGTCAATAATTTCGAATAGGAAGCCACTGAAGGCTATGAGAATAAGTTCTAGAACAAGGAGAGGAATTCATGAGCAAGATGAAAGTAGGAATTGACAGTTACTGTTTCCACCGCTATTTCGGTGAAGTATATCCCCATCAGGTCGCTCCTGAAAAGAACATAACTATGGAGGATTTCCTGGCTTATGCTAAATATTTAGATGTGGATGGGGTTTCCCTGGAGTCCTGCTTCTTCCCTTCCATGGATAAGAGCTGGTTCAAGGACCTCAAGGCTCAGTTGGATGACTATGGTTTTGACCGCGTCTATGCCTGGGGACACCCGGACGGATTGGAGGCGGGTAAGAACAGGGATGAATTTGAGAGTATGATCTCCCAGATTCCCAATGCCAAACTGATCGGAGCGGATGTGATGCGTGTGGTCGCCAGCAGCCTGATGTTCCGCTTTGAACCGCATGGACCCCAGATAGATATCCTGGTGGAATGGTTCAAGGAAGCTGTCAAGGTCGCTGAGGATAACGATGTCAAGCTGGCGGTTGAAAACCATATTGACTATACCGCGGATGAGTGTCTTGAGCTCCTGGAGCGGGTGGATTCTCCTTATCTGGGGCTGAATCTGGATACCGGGAACTTCCTGCGGCTTTTGGACGATCCTGTGGAAGGGACCAAAAAACTGGCGAACCGGGTGTACGCCACCCATATCAAGGATCTCAAGCCGGTTGCCGGAGTCGATGCCCGGGAATGGTATTTCTTCTCCTCCACGCCGGTGGGGGATGGGCTGGTTGATAATCAGAAGATCGCCCAATATCTCTACGATGCTGGCTACCAGGGATTCCTGGCAGTGGAAACGGACTCTCTCCACCCTGACTATGCTGGGCAGGAATTCGAGGCTGTAGCCAGGAGCATTGCCAATCTGAAGCGGATCGCGGCCAGCGTATATTAGCCGGACTGATCGTTCACTGGGCAGCGGGACAGGAACCGTGGATCAGGTGATTTATTCGCTGACTGCTGGCTGTATAAGTAAATAGCCTGCTGTCCAGTTGGATTCGTTTGGATAATTATTATTGATTTTGGGATGGAATTATCCAATAACGCATTTGTCTTTATGGGACTCATGGATATATGTCCGGGGTGCCATGAAGTCACGGAGCAGTAAATATGAGATTTGGAGCAAATACATTTATCTGGCGATCACCCTTTTCCACAAAAACAGATCTGGACCTCTTTCAGAAAGTAAAGGATCTGGGTTTTGACCTGATCGAAATCGCGATAGAGGATCCGGCGCTGATCGACCTGGACGAGATGGAGCGAGCCCAGCAAGAGACCGGGTTAGGAGTGATAACGGGGGGTGTTTACGGTCCTGGCAGGAATATCAGCAGCCTGGATGCCCAGGAGCGCAAAGCCGCCCATGATTATCTGGTTTGGATGGTAGATGCCGCCCAGAGGCTAGGATCGGATGTGGTGAACGGGCCGCTTTACTCCGCAGTCGGCAAAGCGCACCTGGATGATGCAGCGGATCGGGCGCAGGAGTGGGGTTATGCGGTCAGCGGGTTGAGGGAAATTTGCAAATACGCGGAAGATCGAGGTGTTAAACTGGCTTTCGAGCCCCTGAACCGCTTTGAAACCGATATGATAAATATCGTCGATCAAGGTTTGAAGCTGATCGAGGATGTCGGATCTCCGAATTTAGGCCTTCATCTGGACACCTTCCATATGCATCTGGAAGAAAAGGATTCTGTCAAGGCAATCCAGAAAGCTGGAGACCGGCTCTTCCATTTCCATGCATGTGAGAATGATCGGGGTGTGCCAGGGACCGGTCAGGTCAAATGGTCGGAGATATTTAATGCCCTGGCAGAAACCGGTTATGGTGGCAACGTGGTTATCGAATCCTTTACACCTCAAGTGAAGTCGATCGCTCGGGCGGTTTGTATCTGGAGGAAAATCGCCCCTGACCAGGATACGATTGCCCGTGAAGGACTGAAATTCATCAAATCATTGCCAGGCGTTAGTTAAGTTACCCGGTGAATGGAGAAATCAGGGATATGACAGACGATCAGAAGAAAACATTAACCCCGATAATGGAGGTCAGGAATATCAATAAATCTTTTCCTGGTGTCCAGGCCTTGGACGATGTCAGCATAAAGTTTTATCCTAGAGAAGTCCATGCCGTGGTGGGGGAAAATGGCGCAGGAAAGTCTACCTTGATGAAAATTATGGCAGGTGCTTACCGGCCTGATGGCGGAAAGATCCTGTTTCAGGGTGAAGAAATGTCTTTCGGACACCCCGCCAAAGCTCAAGAAGTGGGTATCAGCATCATTTACCAGGAATTCAACCTGCTGCCAGAACGAACGGTCGCGCAGAATATCTTTTTAGGCAGGGAACCGTCCACGTTGGGAGTTCTCAATCAACGGCAGCTGAATAAACAAGCCCGCGACGTATTGAAGGATATCGGAGTCGAAGCGATCATTTCGCCCACTTCCCTGGTCGGTACGCTGTCAGTGGCTGAACAACAGCTGGTTGAAATTGCCAAAGCCGTTTCGCTTGACGCCAAAGTAATTATCATGGACGAGCCAACAGCTTCTTTAACCAGCACGGAAGTTAACTTGCTGAAAAATTTGATCCTCCGCCTCAAGGCAAAGGGATTGGCGGTTATCTTTATTTCCCACAGACTTTCAGAGGTATTTGGAATTGCCGATAAGATCTCCGTATTAAAAGACGGGCAGCTTGTTGGCACAAAGGATATTGATGAGGTCAATTCCGAGGATGTTGTTTACATGATGGTTGGCAGAGTCCTGGATCATTATTTCCCGCCGCTGGGTACGGCCGACGATTTTAAAGAGGTCGTGCTGGAGGTAAGAAATGGAGCCAACGATTTCTTGAGAGACATCAATTTTTCCCTGCGAAAAGGCGAAGTCCTGGGAATTGCCGGGTTGCAGGGATCCGGGCGAACTGAGCTTGCTCAGGCCTTGTTCGGCGCAGTGCCTTTTAAAACCGGAGAGATCATTCTCAAGGGTGAGGTGGTTAAAATCAATAACCCTTACGCGGCCATCAGCCGCAGAATGGGATATGTGACTGAGGATAGGAAATCGGAAGGCCTGATTTTAATGCAGCCCATTCGCGACAACATGCTGCTGTCTATTAGATCTCTTTTAAACTTGTTCAGCTTCGTGCTGCCAGATGGTATCCGTCAATCTCGGAATATGGTCCCGCAATTGGGAGACCAGGTCGATATCAGGGTGGATTCCTATACCAAGGAAGCCCAGGACCTCAGTGGTGGTAACCAGCAGAAAGTTGTGCTTTCCAAGTGGCTGGCATCAAAAGCTGAGATCTTTATATTCGACGAACCGACAAGAGGCATTGATGTTGAGGCTAAGGCCAGGATACATGACATCGTTCGAGGATTGACCAAACAAGGTGTAGCTGTGTTAATGATATCCTCTGAGTTACCCGAGATCATTGGCATGAGCGACCGGATTCTGGTCATGCATGATGGGACAATAGGAGGGGAACTTCCTCCTAAATCCAGTGAAGCGGATATCATGTTGGTCGCAACCGGGCATAAAAACAACGGGCGGGAATAACCAGCCGACGACGGATGAATGAGGAGAAATATGACTATAGGTTCAATTGCTGGAGATAAGGTCAAGAAGAAGCTGTCATTTCGGATACCCCAGGTTTACTACTTTTTAGTGATCATTACCGCTGCCGGGATCCTTCTGGACCAGGTTTTTGCGAACGGGAACATCCTTTCCAATCCTTCCATTATGGTGAATATTCTGGTCCGTTCTGTAGCGCTGGGTATTGTTGCTGTCGGACAGACCTTTGTGATGATTGGGGCCTCGTTGGATTTATCGGTAGCCTACACCATCAGCTTGACAGCCGTTATGACTTCCTTGATCATGCAGGGAGATCCTGCCCGGGTTCCGATGGCGATCGCCATCGTATTGGCCATAGGTGTTTTCGTTGGGCTTGTGAACGGTTTGATCATCACCAAATTGAACGTGAACTCCTTTATCGCTACCCTGGGGACCGGCTTATTGATCAAAGGCTTCTTGAATGGCACGTTTGCTAATTTTAAGGGCAGTGTGCCAAAGAGCTTCAGGGCTTTCGGATACGATAGCCTTTGGGGAGTGATTCCCATATCGATCGTTATCCTGCTTGTTGTGGTTGTCGCGGGTTGGTTCATTCTGTCCTGGACAAAATTCGGAGCCCATCTCTATGGCGTAGGGGGGAGCCGCGAGCTTAGTAGATTGTCAGGCTTGAGAACTTCCCGGATCATCATTGGCGCCCATATCATCTGCAGTTTGACAGCTGTTTTATCAGGCTTGTTCATTGTCAGCAGGCTTGGCTCAGGGGCTCCCTGGGTTGGTCCGGACGGCGTGTATGATCTGGAATCCATTGCCACGACCGTGATTGGTGGAACGGCTCTGTCAGGAGGAAGGGGAGGAGTATTCGGTACTCTGGCAGGCGTGATAATCTTCGGGGTGATCGATACAGTCTTTAATCAGTTAGGAATAGATACTTACCTGAAAACAGTCCTGCGGGGAGCGATCATCATTCTGGCTGTCGCCAGCTATTCAATTCGCTCGAAGCGAGAGGCTGCCTAAGGGAGTGAGATGATGACAACAACTGCAAATGCGACCGCAATGAAAAGATTTACAAGCTTCCTGACAGTGATCTGGAGTTGGATCAGGAAGATACCCCCGGTCTACCCGATCTTCTTTTTGATCATTTTTGGGATTGGCTACCTGAATCCCCATTTTGCTACTGTCAAGGGTGTGCTGGTATTCTTGCGAAGGGCCTCTCCATTAGCGATCCTGGCGATAGGCCAGCTATTTGTACTGGCTACCGGGGGTTTTGATCTCTCTCAGGGCTCTCTGGTTACCCTGACAATTGTCGGGAGCTCGCTGATTATCTACAATAATGAAGAGTATGGCTACCTGGCAATTTTAGCCATGATGGGTTTTGGGATTTTAATTGGCCTCGTCAATGGACTGGTTGTCAGCTTTCTAAAAGTTCCCTCCTTCATCGCTACTCTGGGGATGCTTCTGCTGGTCAAAGGCGGGGCATTGTACTGGACCGGCGGAGCTCCCAAAGGATATTTGACAGAAAACTGGCGCTATTTTGGCAGGGGATATATCGAAAATGTCCCTGTAATTGGGCGGTTTCCAGTTGCTGTGATCATTCTCATGATCGTGGGATTCATAGCCTGGATTCTCTTTCATAAAACCAACCTGGGAAAACAAATCCTTGCCATTGGCGATAATGCCCGGGCCAGCCAGCTTTCAGGGGTTAAGGTAAAAAAGGTCAGGATCATTGCCTTTCTGATCTCAGCTATATTGACCGTTATTGCGGGCGTGATGATAGGAGGATACGGTGGCACAACTATTGTGGCTGGGGACGGCCTGGAGCTCCAATCAGTTTCAGCGGCCGTGATTGGTGGCGCTTTGCTGCTGGGAGGCAAAGGGTCAGTACCGGATGTCGCTTTTGGTGGCCTTACCCTGGAAGCGATGTTCAGCTTGCTGAATTTACTTGGTTTACCCAAACCTTACCGTGATGCGGTTCAGGGATTGATTATCATCGGCGCAGTAGCCTACGCTGGGATCTCATCGAAAAAAAGGGAATGACTAGGACAGGGAATTAGCGTTGAGATTTATGAAAAGGAGGTGGTATCTAAGAAAATACTTTCACTGCTGTACCTTATGTTTAGAAACTCTATTTCTACAAAGGAGAAGAAAAAACAATGTTTAAGAAAAGATTGTATGCTCTCTTCAGCATCATCATCGTGGCAGCGTTCGTGCTGGCTGCTTGCGGTGGAACACCTACCCAAGAGCAGGTAGCAGAAGAGGCACCAGCAGAAGAAACTGTGGCGGAAGAAGCTCCCGCCGCTACTGAAGAAATGGCAGCGGCTGAAGAACCGGCCAATCCTGGTCTTGCGATGGATGCAGCTGCAGTAGCTCTCCAGTTCTGGTCCGACGACGACTTTGCAAAATCAATTGAATTGGAAACAACGCCACCGCTGAACCCTGATGCGCCAATCTACCTGCAGTCTCTGGTAGACAATAAGGTTGACACCACCCAGTACAAGATGGAACCTCCCTATGACATCTGCTTCTCCAATGCCGGTGTCAACAACCAGTGGCGCGTGACCGGCTACGTGACCATGCGCGAGCAGGTTGAACAGCTCCGCAACGAGGGTTTGGTGAGGAACTTCATCCATGTTGACGCGGAAGGTTCCGACGAGAAGCAGATCTCGGACATTCAGGACCTGATCGCTGGTGGTCAGTGCGACATCATGATCATTTCCCCCAACACCAGTGAGGCTCTGACCCCTGCGGTGGAGCAAGCTTGTGAAGCTATGCCAACGGTTGTCTTTGACCGCGGTGTGCTGACCGATTGCCCCACCACCTTCATGAGGACCATCGGTGGATACGCCTTCGGTTATGACGGCGCCAAATTCATTGTGGACAATCTGCCTGATGGCGGCAACGTTCTTGCCCTCCGCATCCTTCCGGGTGTGGATGTCCTTGAACAGCGCTGGGGTGCTGCCCGCAAAGTCTTCGAGGAAGCTGGCAATATCAACGTAGTTGGTGTTGAGTTCGATGACTACAGCGGACCCAAGACCAAGACCATTGTGACTGACTACCTGGATCGCTTTGGCTACATCGACGCGATCTGGATGGATGCTGGCGGCCCCGCTGTGGCAGCTCTGGAAGCCTATGAAGATGCTGGACTGCCCTTCCCGGTCATGGTTGGTGAGGACCAGATGGACTATCTGAAGTACTGGAAAGAGCATGACCTGACCGCGATTGCTCCCACCTTCCCGACCTTCCAGTGGCGCACTGCTGTCCTGGCGGCTGTCATGATCCTGCAGGGCGAGCCCATCGATCATCACTGGTCGCTCCCGCAGCCGAACGTTACCATGGAAAACATCGATCAGTTCTACCTGCCCGATATGCCGCCGCTTTATTACGCCATGAGCAGCGCTGAGGACATGGACAACTGGCCGGATGCCTGGAAGGAACTCGACACCACGAAATACGTGGATATCATCGAGTAATCCGACCTGATCAGATCTAAAGATGAGCCCGTCTGGTTCCCAGGCGGGCTCAACTCCCCGGGACTTTCCTAACAAGGAGTTCAATTCGATGATCGAAATTGGTTTCCATACAGATGCATTTAACAGCTCCTATTGGAGCTTTGAACAGTGCCTCCAGTGGGCTCAGAAGAACGATATCCACTACATTGAGTGCGGAACGATCGACGGGGTTAGCTGGCTGAGGGGCCTGGGCTATCAGCCGCACGTTTCCCTCACGCAAGACCCCCTGGCTCTGCGGGAAAAGATGGATGGCTACGGCGTAAAATTCTCGCAGCTTGATGCCGCCTATCCTGTATCCCTGCCAGAGGGCGCTTCCTACGGCCTTATCTATATCTTGAATACGATCCGCTGGGCGAAACTGGTAGGCTGTGATCATATCGATACCACCGACCACATGCAAAAGCCAGCAGGTATGTCTGATAAAGAAGCTCTGGAGATGATGAAAAGGGTCTACTCCCAGATCATCGATATTGCTGAACGTTATGAAATAATCATTGACATCGAACCCCATGGGTACTACACCACTAAACCTGAATTCATGGAGCAGATGCTCAATTTTGTTGATTCCCCCTATTTAAGGATGAATTTTGATACTGGCAATACCTTCATTGCCGGACAGGACCCAGTGGCTTTCCTGGATCGATTTAAGGACAGGGTCAGCCATGTCCATGTCAAGGATGTATCTGAATCCCTGGCCGCCTCCTTGCGTGGGGAGCTGACCGGAATAGCTGTCAGCCACACGGCAATTGGTGATGGTGTTAATGTCGACAATATCAAGAAATGTTTCGATATTCTTGTTGATATAAAATATGATGGGGTTGTCAGCATCGAGTGCGAGGGGCAGGGTGGGCCGATGATCGAAAAGAGCCTGGCTTTCGTGCGAGAACTTGTAGCGGATGCCAACAAGCGCATAGCTGAAGCCTGATTTCATTAGCGACGAAGAGGATGGCAGAAAATGGGTCTGCCATCCTTGTTCGCTTGTTTTTTTTAGGATTTCCTGTAACTACAGGATTAACGGTATCTCCCTGGAAGGAGCTGGCAGCACATGGCCAAAAAATACCTGATTGGTGTTGATCTGGGAACAAGCGCAACTAAAGCTGCCCTTTACAGCGAGGATGGTCTCCTGGTTGCAGAAAGCACAACCAGTGTTCCGATCTTATATCCGGCTCCTGGTGTTGTCGAGCAGGACAGCGAAGATTTTTACCGCACCGCGGCTGAGACGGTGAAGAATTGCTTGCGAGAGAGCAAGCTGGATGTCAGGCAGATTGCTGCTGTGGCTTTTGATTCCCAGATGGCCGGAGTGGGAGCGATTGATGAGAACTTCCAGCCGGTCTCGCGCTTCGACTCCTGGCTGGATATGCGCTGCGAACCCCAGATCAAATACCTGGAGGAAAATTACGGTGAGATGATCACCCGGCTGACGGGCTGCCCGCCTACCTGTGATCATGGCCCGAAAATCCTCTGGTGGAAGGCAGAGCGGCCGGACGAATACCAGCGAACCCGGAAATTTGTAATGCCGGGCGGCTATGTGGCTGGCAGGATGGCTGGTCTGGACGCCGACCAGGCCTTTATCGATTATACCTATATCCATTTTTCTGGTCTCAGCGATGCCCTGGGGGGTGCCTGGTCAAGAGAGATCTGCCAGGCTGTGGGCGTGGATATGGAAAAACTACCCGATATCGTTGAGCCCTGGCACGTGGTCGGGGAGGTCACTGAGGAGGCAGCCCGGGATTTCGGCCTTGCTCCCGGAACAGTGATCGCAGCCGGTTGCGGGGATACCGCCGCTGGTGCCCTGGGCGCAGGAATCGTCAAACCCGGGATGGTATTTGACACCGCAGGGACAGCTTCGGTTCTGGCTGGCTGCACCGATCGATACGCTCCGGACGTCAAGAATCGGGCGCTGTTAACGATGCGCTCTGTGATCCCAGGATTATGGCACCCGCTGGCCTATATCGCCGGCGGCGGTCAGGCGCTGGATTGGTTCCGGGATAAATTCTTCAATGTCCTGCGGGGTAAGAAGCAGCCCGAAGAGGAGCTCTTCGGTGAGCTCGATCGGCTGGCTGCAGCCGCGCCGCTTGGCGCGGAAGATCTTTATTTTTCCCCTCACCTGAGCGGCAGGATCTGCCCGGCTGCGCCTGAGATGCGCGGAGCCTGGGTAGGCTTCTCTTTCTCCCATTCGCAGGAGCATTTTTACCGGGCAGTGCTGGAATCAGTTGCCTATGAATATGCCTACTATTTGAAAATTCTCAAGGAATTGATCCCGGATCTGAACCTGACAGAGGCTCGTGTGATAGGCGGAGGCGCCCGGAGCGATCTCTGGAACCAGATCAAAGCTGATGTGCTGGGGATTCCCTATCTGCGCCTGGCACGCTCGGAATTCGGTACCTGGGGGGCTGCCATGATAGCCGGAAAAGCGGCCGGTATTTATAATGATCTGGCGGAAGTTGCCCTGGAACACGCTTCTCCTGCCGATTCACCGCTCAAACCAGATCCGCAGAACCATGCCCAATATCAAACCCATATCAAACGTTATATTGCGCTTCAGGATACCCTCGTCGGGGTATTCAGGAACGAGCTGCAATCATAATAGGAGTTAAGTAAATGTCCCTGTTAGTGAAGATTTGTATGATTGGAGCCGGAAGGGTAGGAAAACTGCATTCCGGTACATTAAAACGATACCTCCCCGCTGGAGATGTGGTTGCCCTGGTGGATACTTCCCAGAAGATCCTTGACGAAACCGGCCGGGAATTTGGGATCGAGAACCGATTTACCTCATTAGAAGAGGCGTTGGCGAAAACTGATTTTGACGCAGTCGTGATCACCACGCCAACCTTCACCCACAGGGACCTGGCGGTTCTGGCGGCAGAAAACGGCAAGCATGTTTTCTTGGAAAAACCCATGGCGATGAATCTGGAGGAGTGTGATCAGATCATCGCTGCCTGTAAAAAGAATAGTGTCCATCTGCAGATTGGCTTTATGCGCCACTTTGATCCCGATTTCAGCCTGGCCTATGAGCGCATACAGGCAGGAGAGATCGGAGAGCCTATGCTGGTGAAATCCCTCACTCACGGCCCCGGTCTTCCACCTCCCTGGGCCAGGGATTTGACTACCTCCAACGGAAATCTGGCGGAAGTGAACAGCCATGATCTGGACGCTACTCGCTGGCTGATGAGTTCAAACCCGGAACGGATCTATGTTGAGGTGGCTAATTTTAAGGGAGCTGAGCGGGGAGTGAACACAGAACATTATTATGACAATATGATAGCCAGCCTGAAATTTGAATCCGGCGGGCTTGGCAGCATTTCAGGGGTCTGCCCCTGTGATTACGGCTATGATGCCCGGATGGAGATCATCGGCAAGAAGGGGATCATGATCGTCGGTGAGCTGAAGAACAATGCCCTGACCGTGGGAATTGATCGGGATACCGGGTTGGTGACCCCCATATTCAAGCGCTGGCCAGATCGCTTCCGGATGGCTTATATCAATGAGATCGAGCACTTCATCCAATCCATTCAATCCGACACCGAACCCAGAGTGGGAGGTGAGGACGGTCGCTGGGCAGTGGCTGGGGTGCTGGCAGGGACAAAGTCGCTGCTTGAGGAGCGGCCGGTCCTGCTCAAGGAAGTGATGGAGGTGACCAATGGCTGAGAAGATGAAAGCCGCCGTATATCATGGACCAAACGATATTCGCTACGAAGAAGTGCCTTATCCGGAATTGGGCCCGGGCGACCTGATCATCAAGGTCCTCAGTGCCAATATCTGTGGAACGGACCTGCGGATATTGCATGGTGGGCACCGCCACTACCCGGAAGGGACTGTCCGCATCCCGGGACACGAAGTTGTGGGAGAGATCGTCGCAGTTGGAAAAGATGTCGACAAATACCAAATAGGCGACCGGGTATTCGTTGCGCCCAATATGGGGAAAGGTGACAGCCGGGAAACGATATCCGGAAATAACAATCTGGATCCTAACTTCACGGCAATTGGCATAAATCTGGATGGGGCTTTCGCTGAGTATATGCGGGTTCCAGAAGAGGCTGTCCGTCAGGGCAATGTGATGCATGTGGATGAGCAGAAGGATCCGGCCATAGCGGCGTTGATCGAGCCCCTGGCTTGTGTCCTGCGAGGGCAGAATGCGGTTAATACGCGCGTCGGGGATAATGTCCTGGTAATGGGAGCAGGCCCAATAGGCATTCTGCATATGCTGCTGGCTAAAGCGCGGGGCGCTGCCCGGGTGATGATTAGTGAGCCGCAAGAGCTTCGCCGCAATCAGGCCAGGGATCTGGGAGCGGATCTGGTGATAGACCCGATCAATGAAGACCTGGAGGCAGTAGTTCGCGGCGTCACGGAGGGGAGGGGTGCAGATGTGATCATTGTGGCGGCTCCCTCCAAGCCTGCCCAGGAATCCGCTTTGAGGATCGCCGCTGTTGGCGCCCGGATCAATTTATTTGGTGGATTGCCCAAGAACGACCCAACCATCAAGTTCGATTCCAACCTGGTGCATTATAAGGAATTGATGGTTACCGGAACAACCGCGTGCTCCACCTATGACTGTCTGCAGGCAGCAGATCTGCTGAACGCGGGTGTGCTGGATTTATCGGCGCTGGTCACAAACAGGTTTCCTTTGAGTGAGGTCAAGCAGGCTTTTGAGGCTGCTGCGGATGGGACAAATATGAGAGTCGCACTGGTGCCTGGAAATGACTGAACAAGTAGTGACTGTTACCGGGCCTGTTCCTGCCCGGCAAATGGGCATCACCGATGCTCATAACCACCTGTGGATTGCGGGCCTGTCCGTGCCGGCTGAAAACGCGCCGGTTCTGGACAGGATGGACCTGATCACTCAGGAACTGATCGACTTCCGCCAGGAGGGAGGGAGCGCTCAATTGGATTGCCAGCCTGGTGGCGCGGGGAGGGATGGGAGCAAGCTCTACCGGTTGTCCCAGGCCACAGGTGTGCGGATAGTGGGCTGCACTGGTTTTCATCTCCGGGAATATTACCCGGAAGAATCTGTGATCTGGACCTACAGCACGGATCAAGCCCGGGAATATTTCCTGTCTGAGATCAAGGCTGGAATGCTGGAAACGCGTAACACTCCAGAACTTGTCCTCCCCGGTTTTATCAAAGTGGCTGTTAGAGAGACTCTTTCAAAGTCGCCCCTTCACCTGTTGGAGGCTGCTGTGCAGGCAAGCCAGGAAAGTGGGTTGTTAATTGAGATGCACACGGAAAGGGGGGCTGACGTGGAGCGGGTGGTCACCCGGCTTGAGGATTGGGGGCTGCCGCTGGACAGGTTGGTCGTCTGCCATATTGATAAGCGGCCCGACTTTGCCCTCCACCAGGAGCTGGCGAAGGCAGGCTGCCTGCTGGAATATGATACTTTTTTCAGGCCCAAATATCAACCCGAAGAGCATCTGTGGCCTCTGCTGCTGCGGATGATCGAGGCTGGACTGGCAGATTCCCTGGCACTGGCTACGGACATGGCTGATTCCTCCCTGTGGATCAGCTACGGCGGTCAGCCTGGTTTGGCTGCTTTCCCTGTTCAGATCAGGGAGCGCCTGGAAGAGGAATTAAGCAACGCTTCAGTTCCTGCCCGATTACTGGGCGGCAATATCAGCAATAGATTAGCAGTTCCTGTTAAGGAGAGGATATAAAAGATGAAAAAAGGACCTTTCTCATTTACGCTAGATACTGCAAATTTCATTCCAAGCTATTTTGATAATCATATCCAGCGGCATCTCAGCCAGATGAAGGGACAGTATCTTGACCAGGAGGCGTACCAGGAGAAGCTCTCCCAGTCCGACGACCTGTTGTATGAGGTCTACGAACTGAAAAGACCGGAAGTTGCCGGGGAAATCCTTCACGGCATATCAATCGTACATCCCGGAAAGGTCGGCAGAGAGTATTATATGACCAAAGGCCATTTTCACACCGTGCTGGATACGGCTGAGATCTATTACACGCTCAAGGGCCAGGGATACATGGTAATGGAGACTCCGGAAGGGGATTGGGCGGTCGAGAAGCTGAAGGCAGGCAGTGTGCTGTATGTCCCGCCTCGCTGGGCGCACCGCTCGATCAACGTCGATCCGGAGGAGGATCTGGTGATGTTTTTCGCCTATCCAGGAAACGCCGGCCATGATTACGGAACCATCGAGACCCAGGGGTTCCGAAAGCTGGTGCTGGACGCGGACGGCGAACCGGAGATCGTGGATAACCCCCGCTGGAATCCCCCGGAGAATGAATGAGTGATCTGAAGAATTTCAAGGTGCTGGTGACGCCGACTTCTTATGGCTCGATGGACCCGAGTTTGAAGACAGATCTCGAGGATCTTGTCGGTCAGGTTGTCTATAACACAACCGGCAAACCCCTCAGCTCCCAGCAGCTGCAGGAGCTGCTGCCAGGCTGTCAGGGCATGATAGCCGGCCTGGATGAGATCGATCGGCTGGCGCTCGACGCGGCACCTGAGCTTAAAGTGATTGCCCGTTACGGAGTGGGCCTCAACAACGTTGACCTGGGTGCTGCCAGAGAAAAAGGCATCATCGTGACCAATACTCCGGGGGCTAATTCAACAGCAGTAGCGGAACTGACTGTGGCTTTGATCCTCGATTTGATGAGGGGGGTTTTACCGGCGGTTCAGAAGACCAAAGCTGGCGGGTGGCCGCGCTCCAAAGGATATTCCCTGGAAGGGAAAACTGTCGGACTCATTGGCTGCGGAGCGATCGGCAAAAAAGCCGCCCAGCGGCTAGCAGGTTTTGGCTGCCGGATCCTGGCCTACGACCTCTATCCAGATCAGGAATTTGCTAAGAGATATGCTGTTCGCTACAGCTCGCTGAAGGAGATTCTGCCGCAGGCGGACGTGGTATCGCTGCATCTGCCAGGCACACCGGACACAGCGGGCATTGTAAATCGGGGATTCCTGAATATGATGAAAACAGGCTCCTGGCTGGTGAACACAGCCCGGGGAGATTTGATCGATGAGCAGGCGCTGTTCGAAGCCCTGCAGGATGGCAAATTACGGGGTGCGGCCCTGGATGTTTATTCTCAGGAACCTCCCTCCAGGGAAAACCCCCTGCTGGGTCTGGACCAGGTGATTGCGACACCGCATATGGGAGCACACTCGGATTCCGCTACCAATGCCATGGGCCGCATGGCGCTGAATGAATGCCTGGCGGTACTGCGCGGGGACAAACCCCAATTCCAGGTGAATTAAGGATGCTTTATGGCTAATAAACAGATCATTCTTCAAAAAATCA
>JANTFT010000035.1 GCA_024763275.1 Anaerolineales bacterium
CAAGGATCTGATCCGTTTTGCTCGTAAATACCATGGTTACTTCTTTGCCTGGGCTACTGTCTATACTTTTTGGTATCACCCCACTATAGCTACTAGCGGGCATATGATCGGCTTTTTATACATGTTCTTGCTCCTGCTCCAGGGCAGTTTATTTTTCACCCGGATACACGTCAATCGCTGGTGGATGATCTTCCAGGAGGTTGCTGTGCTGGTTCATGGTACTTTGGTGGCCATCATGCAGGGAAATAATATGTGGCCGATGTTTGCATTCGGATTTGGAGGTGTGTTTGTGATCACCCAGATGCACGGCCTGAAAATTCCCAAATGGCTGCGCTGGACAATTCTGAGCGTCTATATCGGTCTGGCCCTGGTTGTGTACAGCATAAGGGATATTTCCATGATCCATCAGATCACCTGGATCCCCGTGATCGAGTACCTGGTAGTCTTCTTATTAGCAGGAGTTCTCTGGGTGGTTATGAAGATTTTCAACAAAATTGCTGCTGCATCACAATAATCCACTCTCATAGATGAGGAGATCCTATAAAATGCAGCGTTTGAGTTCCAGCTCCAACTTTGCGAGGCTGTCTGGTTAGTGTTCACGACAAATCGAAAACACCAACCACCAGACTTCAGCAGGCCTATAGCTTATCCCTTAATGCAATCATCCAACCGAGATGTATGTCGCCAGGGCAATTTTCTCTTCTATTGTCGCTCTCGACCTGCTCCCTTCTGGTACAGTATTGAAGGCCAGCTCGGATGCAGTTGAAACCAACCGATCAGCTTCAAATTTCGTGATCGAGATCGAAGATCTCAATCCAACAACATTCACTGTCGTTTTCAAATTAGAGAACGCAGGTTGATCCAGTGCTGGTTAGTGATTGTCCCGGCCCGGTTTCCCCCGGATCCGGGATTTATTCCGCCCCGGAACTGGACATGACCTTCAACTTGAGGGAGGTATACCCCACAGATTCCCTTGAGATCATGGGAGAGGGTGCTTTTCAAGCCAACTACACCTATTACCTCTGGCCAGCCGACTGTGATTTACCTGTCATCCCCCTGGTGCCAATCCAATAAGGGACTCAGCTTCCTTTGATCACTTTCCCGGAGCGTTTCTTGCCGTTTGCGATCACGGTCAGCGGCTTTTCCGCGCGCACATGGCGGATATAGGGGGTCTCCTCAACAGCCGGTTGGGACTGCAGCCAATCCCAGTCCAGAAAGTCCTGTTCGGATCCATAAGGAATGTAGAAGTAAGGTATCCCGGCCGAAGAGATGTTGTGGAAAAAATGGCTGCCCTGGGAATGGTCGACCTGGAAGTTTTCCAGGTCCACTTCCATGATCACTCGCGCACCACTGATATCCGACCAGATCACGGGAATTCCCAGATGGCGCTCACAGGTCCCCCACCGGCCCGGTCCGATCAGGATATAGGGTCTCTTTTCCTCTACCAGATCGCGGTTCAGGGAGGTGATTTCGTCCACCATTTCCACGGTTTTGGTCTGATCGAAGGATTCGGGCTTGACATAGACGATATCCTGGATATCTTCAATGGCTCTGTAGCCGGAAACCACTGAGGAGGAAACCAGCAGCTGGTCTTCAGGGATATCCCCTTCCTGGATCATCATGCCTTCCTCATGCTCCAGGAACGGCCGCAGCTGCAGCAACCGGAAGACAGACTTTTCACCTTTTACCCGGGAAATATTACCCGCAAACTCCAGCTCCACCGGGCAGCCCATGGCTCGCTCCCCTAATTCCAGGACCCGGTTGATGATATCAGCCAGCGGGAAGGTGTTATATTTCAGGGGCCGGTTAAAGGTGATCACCGGGGAGCCGGCTTTCTCATTCCGAAAGCCGGCCGAAATTCTGCTGTTCTGATGGTCATAGGTATCAGCGATCTCTCTCAAGGTGCCGTCTTCAATAGCATCCCGCAGGGTAAAGCTCTCCAGAAAGGTGGATTCTCCTTTATGCAGGTCGATCTCTTCCTGCTGGGACAGCCGCACCGCGTAAAAGCTATTTTGGGAGCCTTTGATCTCTTCTTCAACGCTTCCATAGATATTCACATCTGGCCGTTTGGGGCTGAAGCGGCGGCATAATCCTCCCTGGACTACTATTTTTCCCAATCCCAGGGCAACATGGGCAATCCGGTCTTCCGGCTGCAGGTGTTTGCCAAGCGGGTAGTAGTTGTAAGAAGCGGCAATTCCAGAAAAACCAGGATAATAACGTTCACCATGTGCCTCCCCGACAACATCCTGGATGATCACGGCCATGCGCGTTTCCCCCAGGGAGATGCCCAGTGATTCGGCGTAGGACCGTGCCAGCTTCTGATAGGTTGAAGCATAGACCAATTTAATGGCTGAAGTCAGCTGGCGCAGGCGAACTTCCAGGTCAGCGTGGCTGTTGGGGAGCATATAGGTATCAAAAACACCTGCAAACGGCTGATAAAGCGAGTCCTCGAAGATGTTGGATGAGCGCACTGCGAGTGGTTTGTCCCTGTCCCTGTAGATGAAGCGCAGGTCCTCCCACAGGGCTCCGGACAGATTGCTCCCCAGGAACCTCTCCTTGATCTCCTGGTCCTCTGGATCGCCAGCCACAAAAGCATACAGCCCATTTTCACGCATGAATTGGTCGAATTCATCTGTACCGATGACCACGGTCTTGGGAATCTGGATATCCACCTCGGGAAATTCCCCTCTAAAGCCTTCATTGAAAGAGCTGCGCAGGAATAGCAAGAATGCCAAGCCTCTGCCCTTTCCACCCAGGGATCCCGGACGCAGGCGGATGAAGCGGGAATGAGGACGGAAGTTTTCGCGATCAAAATCAACGATGATCCCCATACGCTCGTGCAGGATCTCATCCACTGAGGTTAAGATCAGCTGTCTGAGATCCTCCTTGTTCTCGAATTCCGACACCTTGCGGGGCTTTAGCTGGCGGGCGACTGCGAACTCCCCCCGGGCTGCCAGCCAGCCTGAAAAATGGTCGTTCTGGGCATGGTATACAAAGGATTCCAGGGGAATTCTCTCCAGCTCCTGGCGGAGTTCAAACAGCGTATCCGCCTTACCAATAATGGTATCGTCCGGGAGCCGGAAAGTGAAACTCCCAAAGCCCATATAATCCATCAGGAAAGTCCTCAAATCCTGCAGCAAGGACCGGCTGTTCTTGTCAACGAAAAATCCCCGCAGCTTTTCTGCTTCCTGCCGGTTGCCTTCATTAGAGGACTGCAGCATGATCGGCAGAGTGGGTGATTTCCGGCGGATTTTTTCCACCAGCTCGAAACCAGCATCTCCCTGCAGAACTTCTCTATGGGGGAAGCGGATGTCGCTGATCAAGCCCAGCAGGTGGTCCTGGTATTTAGAATAATCCTCCCAGGCTTCCTCATAGGTGTGTGCCAGAAGGATCTTAGGGCGCGAGCGCATCTGCAGCAAACTCAGATAATCATTGGCTCCTTCAGAGATCAGGCGCTGGGTCTGCATCATGATCTCTGAGTAGAGCACCGGCAGGTACAGCGAATAAAAGCGGATGGAATCTTCTACCACAATGATCACCCGGATGTCCCCCATCTGGATGTCCGCATCCACATTCAGGCGGTCTTCCAGCAATTTGATGATAGCCACAAAGACAGTAGGGTTCCCGTTCCACACAAAGGTGTGATCGATCTTACTTTCCGCCAGGGCTTTGCCAGATAGGTACTGGAGCTCAGACGAGTTGTTCAAGAGCAGAACCACCGGGATATCCCGGATAGCCTTGATCTGCTCCGCGAATTTCATGGGGTTGATCTCTCCCAGGCGGCGCATGGTGATCACCAGGTCAAATTGGCGGTCCTCAAGCAGTTCCAGAGCCTGGGATACGGAGGTTGCCCGGAAAATGTGCGGGAGTGTGCGCAGATTGAGATTGTGGAATTCCTCAAATATTTGATCGGAAAGCCTGGCATCCTCGTCAATGATAAAGGAATCATAAATGCTGGATACCAGCAGAATGCTGTTGATGCGGTTCTGCATCAAATAGCGGTAGTTCTGGTATTTGGGACGGTACTCCAGCTGGTAGCTTTCCCGGGAATTTGAATTTACTGATGTCATATCGCACTCAGAGGATTTTTTTTGATTATATCTTATCCCTTCATTCCGAGAACGGGGTTTCCTTATCAGGGAGGATGAATCTATGACTTTGAGGACTATCGAATCCCCTGGAGGAGGCTGGCATCCAGGGGACCTGTCCCCGGCCGCAGTTAATAAAATCCCTATATCATCTTAATAATTTCTAAATATGCCCTTGCTACACTTATCGTAGAACCCTGAAGCAAACTGCCGTTAATTCAGTCTGGTTCTGAGAAGAGCTGCTGCGCCGGGGGGGGCGGAGGACCACTCTCCGTTTCTGACCAGCGGAGAACGGTATAATTGAATGCGAAAATACTTAGTGCCAAGAGGTATGTATGGCAAAAAAGATTCTGGTCGTTGATGACAATCCTGATATCGTCAAAATGCTTAAAGCTTACCTGACCGGGGAAGGATTTGAGGTCGCCACGGCTTCAAACGGGCAAAAAGCCCTCCACATTGCCCGCCAGGAAAAGCCCGACTGCATCGTTCTGGACCTGATGATGCCAGAAATGAGCGGCGGGGATTTCATCCGGGTCTATACTGCCGAATCTGACACGCCCATTTTAGTCCTGACCGCTAAAGTGGAAGAAACCGACAAGGTGCTCGGCCTGGAGTTGGGAGCGGATGATTATGTCACCAAACCCTTCAGCATGCGGGAGCTGACCGCCCGCATCAAAGCCTTGATCAGACGAGCCAGCAAGAGCCAGTCAGAAACAGATATTCTCCGGGCCGCTGATATCACCCTGGATCGAAAAGGCCACCTGGTTGAGATAGCAAACCAGCTCATAGAATTGACACCCTCGGAATTCGATCTGCTGGCTGTCCTGATGTCAGCCCCGGGTAGAACCTACAGCCGGGTAGAACTGCTGGAAAGACTGGGCGAGACCACTTTCCTGGAGGGGTACGAGCGCACAGTAGACGTCCACATCCACAACCTGCGCGAGAAAATAGAGCCTGATCCCTCTCAGCCAATATATATCCAGACCGTTTACGGCACCGGCTACCGCTTCACCCGGGAAAGGAAATAAGCCCTTATGCGCTCCCTCAGTGTCAAAATAATCCTGGTTCTGGTCGTGGTCAGCCTGGCAGGCGCTCTCTTCACAACTTTTTATTTACAGACCCAGACCAAGAACGCCTTTGATACCTATCTCAGGGACCAGAGTCAGTGGACGCTGGCTGATCTATTAATTGCCCATTACCACGAAAATTCATCCTGGGAAAACGTCGAAAGTGTTTTCAAGGATTATTACGAGGGCGGCTATCAAGGAGGCCAGGGATCAGGTGCACCAGGCCGGAACCCTAACCGACAGCCCGGTAGCCAGTCTCCTCCCTTTGTGCTGACCGATTCGCAAGGAACGGTGATCGCTGGTTTTACCAACCATCCGGGCTTCCAGATCGGGGACCGCGTTCCCGCCCAGGAGCTCAAGAAAAGCCTGAGTCTGGAAATTGACGGGAGCACCAGGGGTTATCTGGCAGCAGTTCCTTTTTCACCCAACCGGAATTCCATCCAGCAGAATTTCCTGGAAACCATCCAGAGAGGACTGATCATCAGCTCCCTGGTAGCCCTGTTGATCGCCCTGGCCCTGGGCAGCGCCCTGATCACATCCTTCACGCGCCCCATCCGGAAGTTGGTTGACGGAACGGAACGGGTGGCAGACGGGGATCTGGGATACCAGGTGGCCATTAAATCCAAAGATGAGCTAGGCCGCCTGGCACGGTCTTTCAACCACATGAGCAGGGACCTGAAAAACGCCGATCTCAACCGGAAACAAATGACCGCTGATATTGCCCATGACCTGCGCACACCTCTGAGCATCCTCTACGGCTATACCGAAGCTCTGAATGAAAAGAAAATGGTTGGAAATCCAGAGATCTACCAGGTCATGCACCAGCAGGCCCAGCACCTTAACTACCTGATAGAAGATCTGCGCACTCTTTCCCTGCTGGATTCTGAGGAAATGAGCCTGCAGATCCAGAATATCGACCCGGGAAACATACTCAAACAAACCCAGGCGGCTTTCCAGCCGCTCGCGGAAGAGAAAGGCGTAAAGCTGATCCTGGATCTGGAGGATGAACTCCCCCGTGTGGATCTGGATCCGGACCGCCTGACCCAGATCCTGGGTAATCTGATCAACAACGCCCTTAACGTCCTCCCCGCTGGCGGCATTATCCAGCTGAAAGCCCGGAACAATTCCGGGGACCTTGCCATCGAGGTCAGTGATAACGGTCCGGGCATTTCGCCTGAAGACCTGCCCAACATCTTCCACAGGCATTACCGGACAGACAAATCCAGAGGGCAGGGTCGGGGTTCTTCCGGCCTCGGTCTGGCCATCACTAAAAAGCTGGTCGAAGCCCAGGGCGGCAGCATTTCTGTGGAGAGCATTTTAGGTGAAGGTTCTGCTTTCAGGCTGACCTTCCCCGCCGCTTGAAGTTCCCTTTTCCAGTTCTCAGCTCTCGGGGTCCCTTATTTCTTCTTTGAATCATGGCAGGGGATAATTGACTGCCCAGATGCGCAGGTATGTCTTGATTGGAAAGGGGAGCCTATTCCCCCTGAAAAGAGTAGAACCACTATCACCCTGTCTGCTTCAGACATCCCTGGCTGGTCTGTCTTTACATTCAGTATAATTAACGAAAACAACTGGAGCGGGAACATGACCCTGTCAACTGAAGCGATCTGGGCTTTTCAGATTGGGTCCGGGATCTGCTGGACTATTGTATATCTCCTGATCATCAAGCGCGGATTCGAGGACCGAACGTATGGAATGCCGATCGCGGCCCTTGGTGCCAATATTTCCTGGGAATTCATTTTTTCATTTGTCCGCCCCCATCCGGTACCCCAGATTTACATCAACATCGTCTGGTTTGGGTTCGATCTTATCATCCTCTATCAGGTAATTCGTTTTGGGAAGGATGCAGGGCACGACTTACCGGATGGCTATTTCTATCCAGCGATAGCAGTGGCAGTCCTGCTGGGCTTTGGGCTTGTCTTTGGGATCAGCGCTGAATTTGACGATTGGCACGGTAGATATGCGGCTTTTGGACAGAACCTGATGATGTCGATCCTGTTTATCCTTATGTTCTTCAGGCGGAAAGACCTCAGCGGGCAATCAGTATATATCGCTCTTTTCAAGCTGATAGGAACAGCACTGCCCTCGGTTCTGTTCTATTCCTTCGTCCCGGACTCGATTTTGATGAACCTGCTTTATTGGGGAATATTGTTCTTCGACCTGATTTATTTGGTGCTCATCATCTCCAAATCACGCACATTGGGGATAAATCCCTGGAAGTTGGCATCCAGCCATAATTGAAGAAGGGACCAAATCCTTTGCAAAGGATTTGGTCCCTTTCCATTCTGAGGGACCCGGTCCCTCCATTATTCAACAACCACCCGATCGCTTCCACTGCGGCCGAAGACTTCAGGAGAATACATCTCCTCCGCCTTGGCTGGAGGCACAATAAAGGTGCCAGGCGTGGTTGCGCGAGCAACATAGGTGTATTCAAACACCCCATCCCAAAGCAGTGAGGTGAAGACTTCCGCCCGCTCGTCGCGCATGTTCTGATGCTCATACCAGGTCCACCACCACCACCAACCGTAGCTGCTCTCCGCGCTGTTAGGATCCTGGGGAATGCTGCCAGTGACAGCCAGGGCTGGATTGATGATCTCCAGGCCGGCTGGAAGCGGATCCACCAGAGCGACATGGTAGCGGCGGTTGTCCGCCACCATAGTGAGTCGGATTCGCACCCGGGAGCCAGCTTTGATGACCCAGGTGCCGTCATCCAGCCGGGTGACATCTTCAGGATCGTCGACCGCTTCATAAACCCGCTGGACCACAAAACCCATTTCCAGAGGCTCCAGCTGCAGATCGGTGGGAGCATACTTCAAGCCCAGGCGGTAATACAGCCGGCCGGGTCCTTCTTTGCTGATGATCAGATCCTGCTCTGCCGATTCGGTATCCACCAGGTAGCTCATGGGCACTTCAGTCAAATGACGTTCGGTGCTGTAGCCCACATACTCATGCTCTCCAGCATAGTTTTCCCCCAGCCAGATCCGGGCCACAAACTCCGGCTCGACAGATTCGAAAGTGTTGAAGTAGCGGTCGAGCGCCAGCAGCACAAAGACATTCTCCTGGGTGCTGCTCCAGCGTCCGCGGGTGCGGTGAGCCAGCAAGCCGTTGACCAGCTTGGGTATCAGGTCGCTATCCGGATCGTCAGCAATCAAGGTATCCAGCATGACCGCGTCCGTCTTGCGATCCGAACTCAGCAGCAGGTAGCTCTGGTCATCATAGTAAGTGGTGAAATTCGCCGCTCCAGGGGTTTCCACGACCCGGTTTCCCACCCAGGTGCGGATCTCCTCCAGCTCACTCAGAGATCTGGAATCATCCACCAGCACCTGCCAGATCCAGCCGATCCCAGCCATAGAGATGTGGTCAAAGCCGGACTGATGGTACAGGTCCCTGGCTTTGGCAGAATCAGGATCGCCCATCAGGTCTCTGACATAAAGAGCGTAGGCGCTGAGAGTGTTGCGGGTATACTCGCTGTACCAGTAGGGATAGTAATTTTCAATGTTCTGCAGGTAGCCAAGAGCCATATACCACATGTCTTCGGGTACCTCAAAGCCTTTCTGCTGCGCCCGGGCCAGAGCATGGGCGACGTGAATGGTGTTAAAGGGAATCGAGTCCTGGCCGCGGCGCCAGTAAGGAAAGCCCCCGTCATAGTTCTGGATTATCGAGAGCGTTTCCAGATCTCTGGCAACCTGCCCTTCCATTTCCTCTGGCGTCGGCAGGCCTTCTGCCTCGAAAGCGCTCAACACATCCCGCAAAGCGGCGATGCCCAGAACCCGGGATGCCATCTGTTCCGAGCACTCATAAGGATAGGAATACAGGTAAACCACAGCATCGGTGAGAGCCTGGAGGGCAGTGGAAGAAGTGTTGATCTCCAACCCCCCAAACTGCGGGAAGACATCCTCCGGTCTGGCGATCGGCTGCCGGATCGCTCCCTCATCGATCACTCCATAGGTAGCAAAAGCCTCTGTGGTCGCTGGCGTGTAGACCGGTAATTCTCCAGCCGCAGCATCAGCGTAGGAGCCAGAGACCCCTGCCACCCTGAATTTCGCTGTTCCCGCCATGTCCGCAGACATCGGGAAGCGAACTTCGACCCGATCGTTGGCGGGAACTGTCACCAGCAATCCCTGGCTGCCATTCATTTCCAGATTGCTGACCTGGACCAGGACTTGAGTGTCAATATCCTCACTGGTTTGATTCTGAAGCACGACCGGCAGTTCAAACTGATCGCCAAAGTTGAGGAAGCGAGGAGAGGAAGGCCGTACCATCAGTGGCAGCCGGGCAGTAATACTGGTTTCCCCGGAACCAAATCCCCTGCCGCTTTGATCCACCGCCACTACCATCACCCGATAACGGGTCAGGTTGTCCGGCAGGTCAATCTTTACCGCTGCCCTGCCAGTGCTGTCCGTTTTCACTTCTGGCGCAAAAGTCGCCAGGGGGTTGAAATCGAGCCGGATCTGGATCGCCTCACCAGCCGCGGCACTTTCGTCCATCCCCATCCCTTTGGATTCTGCCGCCATGTCTGCGTCCGCCATTCCCGGGGCTGGGGCTTCCATCATGGCTTCTTCAGCCATTTCCCCTTCCATCACCATGGTAGCCTGGGGCATATTCCTGACAGCGTCAGCGGCTTGATCCAGCAGCGCTGCCGGATCAGCCAGCAGGATGCTGGAGCGGGTGTAGTAGCTGCTGGTATCTGATGGCCTGGTAGCGTAAAAGACCGACAGAGGATCCGCCAGCTGGTAATTTGTCAAACCCAGAATGGCCTCATCCACCACCACCACAGCCAGCTCAGCGCCAGACAGCGGCTCTCCGGAAGCATCCCGGACGGTTACATCCAACCAGGTACTCCCGCCCGGTTCCAGAGCTGTTTCCCTGGGTTCGATCTCCAGATCCAGGGTCCTCGAAACAGGAGGTATGGAAAGGTTCAGATTCCCGGTCGCGAAGGCTGGCCGGGGAGGAGCGCCTTCAAGTTCCTCGCCCTGATCGTCAGTTCTGGGTGCAGAACCCACCACATCCACCTGAATATGCAGATTGGGGATATAGTCTTCCTCGATTGGCACCCGCAGGGTATAGCTGCTGCCATCCAGCTGGAATTCCTCAACTCTGATGATCCCATTGCGGCTGATGGTCAGCAGTCCTTCCCCATCGCTGAAAGGTGCCTCGACCAGGATTTCCGCTACATCACCAGGCTGGTAGGTTTCCTGGTCCGGAATCAATGTGACCTGCTCCTGCTCTACATCCCGGGAAGGAGGTCGTTCCCCACCGCTGACCCAGCGGGTGAAGCGGCTCTGGTTGGTCCTTCCCTGGCTGTCAGTGATCACAGCCGTGATCTGATAGCGTCCTCCCCGGGGAGTCTCGAATTTACAGCTGACCGGCTCACCCTTCGAGCCAATCTGGCATTCCTGCGAATCAACCTCTACTTCCTGCCAGCGGCCTTCCTGATACTTCCATTCCAGACGGGCTGCCTTGACAAGCACCGGGCGGTCCTCAACCGGATTCCCATCCAGATCGGTCACTATCAGGTCCACCCCCAGAGGTTCACCCTGCTGGACAAAGTAGCGCGCTGACCGCATGCCAACATAAAGGTCAGCTGGATGGACCGTCAGGCTGGTTGATCCTGTCCAGGCCTGGCGGTTGACGTCAAACACTGTGCCCTCAGCCAGCACACTGTAGGTGCGGGGCACCTCCACGGACTCAAAATCCAGCCTCAAATAGTGGTTTCCGGAAGCGTCCGTCCTGCCGCTGAAGTTGATACCAGAAGTTTCTTCACTTCCGTTAGAGTAGAAATCATAGAACCACCAGGGAGTCCAGTAACCGAAAGTGAAATCAGGCCAGTTGGGAGGCTGGTAGTTGGTCGGGGTTGAGGTCACATACCAGTTGGTCTCCGCGTTGGGCAGCGGCCCGCCGGCATAATAGCTGGCTTCCACTGCCAGGACCGCATACCCACCCACAAAGTAAGGGCCGGTGGTCTCGTTCCGGGCGCTGACTTCAAACTCTGGCCGCCGGAATTCCTGGACCTGGATGCTGTGGTAATAGGGGCTGTAGCCAATACCCGAAAGGGTCCCAATAGGATTGATGATGATCTGGGAATAGCCCAGATTGGCATTTTCCGGCAGGCTGAAATGAAAATCAAAACCGCCCAGGGCGTTGACATCCGCCTGACCGGAGGTCAGCTCGTTGCCCATTGAGCCGATTACCTGATAGGAAACCTGGCTGACCTGGTCACCCACCAGGCTGACATCTCCGGATTCATCGCTGCCGATCCGCCGCATCCAGCCTTTGATATAGACTTCCTCCCCTGGTTTATACATCTGGCGGTCATCCCAGACATACCAGCGCAGCTCGTCTGCCAGGGGCCGCCTGGCCCAGCTGCTGTCGTTCCAGTAATAAGAGGAGGGCGGCAGGAATGCCAGGTCTTTCCCCTGCCGGGCTGTCAGGTAAGGGATGCCGGCAGCCGGAAGGTCAAAACGGGCCACGCCGTCCTGGCCAGTAGCGGAGACAGCAGGTCCATTTCCTGAGTTGATATCCAGGTTGGCAATTGGCGCACCGCTCAGCAGATCAGTAGCCCAGACCACCATTTCGCTGTGGTCAACAAAAGCATCCAACCCTATTGAGGTCACCTGCACCCAGACCTGTACGTGTTCCCAATAACGTTCTTCTTCAAATATACCTTTGGGTGGTTTGGCAATCACCACAAACTGTCCGTGACCATCCTGCAGATAATCCGCTAAAGGGATGTAAACCTCAGTCAACTTGTCTTCCGGAGCCTCGATCTTAACCACATCATCAAACACCTTCTGACCGGGAGGTGTCAGCTGCAGGTCAGTGCGCTGATAATCCCGCAGGTACTGCAGGAAAGCGGGCCAGTCAGCAGGCTCGACGCGGTAGATTTCCACGTTCAATTTATCGTAATTGATGGTAAACAGTGACAGGGCCGGGTTGGTATCCGCCGGGTCCATGGTCACAAAAATCTCGTCCGGCCCGAACATCACTGGTTCCGCGGGGCCAATCTTAAAGCGCACTTTCTCATTATTTCCAAGAGTCTGCCCGAACTGGTCCTTAAGGGAGCTGTCCACCGTCACCCAGTAGGTCGTCCTGCCCTGGGTATTACCCTGGATAGTGATGGTATTTCCGTAGATATTCACAGAGGCATTGGGAAGCTCAGGCTCAATGGTCAGCATAGCGGCGTCGTACGCATCCAGATCAAGCGGATTGTTGAACTGTATATAAAGCGGGGTCAGCGGACGGCAGACATCATCCCCCCAGGAGCAGCCGTGATCCTCGATCCGCAGCGGCGCGTAGGTGCGGAAGGAATAGCTCTGATCCCCCTGTGTCACCAGGGGACCTTCCGCGGAAGGCGTCCCCGCCTGGACGACCACGGAGATGGTTGTGTCCCGGGGCAGATCTCCCTGGGCTCTGAACGCCAGCCAGCGGCCCTCCTGGGCATTTTCCACCCGCCAGCTGAGCGTTTCATCAGCCTGGATTTCTTCCGGGCTGGCAAGCACGATCTGGACTGGTTGGTCTCCGGCGGTCACCTGGATCTTATCCAGCACGTCCGCGGGATTGATCTGCTGGTCGAAAGAGATGAAAAACAGCGGGTCTAGCGGCTGGGCACTGCCGGTAGGGTAATAATCCTCCATGATCGGCGGAGGGGTTGAGAAGCTGAATTGAACCGTTTCCTGGAGCGTGCTTCCTATAGCGGACTGCACCCCGGCAGGGATGGTCACCAGATATTCAGTTGCCATTGGCAACCTGTCATACAATTCTGAATCCGATGTGAAGTTAAGCGTTCGCGTTCCCAACCAGCGCCAGCTGCCTGGGATCAGCGGGGTGACCTGAACCGGGACATCCTCCTCCGCCAGGGCTTCCAGGGTATTGAGAGCCACCATCGGCTGGTTGAAGGTAACGCTGAGGGAAGGTGCAATCGCCACCTCGCCCTCAGGCGAGAAACGCAGCACCTCCAGCTCCTGTCCATAGACCGGTTGGGGTCCAGCCAGATCTCTGGAGGTTGGAAAGGTTTCCGGGATGGTCTCTCCTGTCAATGGTGGGGGAAGAATCTGATCCGGCAGGCGGAAATCGGCTCCCAGGCCCTGATCCTCAACCCAGGGGGTCAAGCGGGCCAGAATGGCCTCGATCTGCTCCTCAGAGAGTGGTTCACCGCTGACCGGGACCAGCTGCTCAATGACGGTTGGTACTGGCCGGCCGTCGCTCAGCTGGATCGATAAACCAGGCTGGCCTCCCCCACCCCCGTTGGCGGCAGGAGCCCCGCTTTCCACATTCACTGAACTATTTTCATTGATCGGGATAGGTTGCGGTGTCGTTGTCCCCTTTCCTGCCAAGCCCAGGAAGCTGCACCCAGCCATCATGCCGATCAATATCAGCGATATCAGGGAAATCCACCCAATCCGCTGGATAACCGCCATTTTCTTTTTCATCGAGCACTCCTCTTCTTCCTGTTTCTCGCCTTTATTGATATGCTGTCATGCTGGATTGAAAATCATATCCAGCTCCTTCCCATGACGGAAAAATCCGGGAAATGGTTCCCGCGGAATCCAGAAACATCAATATTTAATATTGGATCAATCAAGTACTCCCAGGTCATCCCGGAACCCTGTCAGGTAGCTTTCCAGAGCTTTTGACAAGTCTTCCAGACCAGAATATGCCCTCAGGGTCAGCAGAGTGTGGGGATTCCCGGTGATCATTTTTGAAACCACTGCCTGGTGATCGTAGAGACACAGGACCGGTTTTCCAAGGGACAGGGCATAGCCGATCTCATAGCCCACCCCATGGGAAGGAGTGCTGACTTCTGCTATCAGCAGGTCGGACTCCTCGATCCAGCTCACATCCCGCTGATAGATTTCCAGGGGATCCACCTGCCCGTCGATGACCTCG
This sequence comes from Anaerolineales bacterium, assembly GCA_024763275.1. Classification (GTDB taxonomy): domain Bacteria; phylum Chloroflexota; class Anaerolineae; order Anaerolineales; family UBA11858; genus B10-G9. The sequence continues at coordinate 14,042 of JANTFT010000035.1, forward strand.
ATGCCAGTTTCTGCTATATGGGCGGTTAGGACTTCAGCGCCCTGATCCTGCAGCATCTTGACCAGGTGCTGGTAGGTCTTTTCATCCTTGCGGCCACCGCTGATCGAACAGGCAAAATATACTCTCATAAGCTCCCATCCCCGGATACACAGCTGATAAAAGCAGCAACTGGATCGAAATCTGAATATGTTATACTCGAATTTGACCTGATTGCGCACTTGAGTGAATTGTACCCCTGGAAAATTATGGCCGGTTTGGAGATCCGCAAAATCACAAAAAGCTTTGCCGGGCAGCCCGTTCTGCGAGGTATATCCTTCCAACAGAACCAGGGAGAGATCCTGGCCTTACTTGGACCCAGCGGGAGTGGAAAGACAACCCTGCTGGAAATTATCGCTGGACTTCAGGACCCGGACAGCGGAGACTGCCTCTGGAACAGGGAATCCCTGCTGGGGGTTCCCCCCCACCTGCGTTCTTTCGGGCTGATGTTCCAGGACTACATGCTCTTTCCCCACAAGAACGTCCGCGATAATGTCGCTTTTGGGTTAAAGATGGCCGGCAACCCTCCCCCGGCTGCCAAAGCCCGGGTTGAAGAAGTCCTCCGCCTGGTAGGGCTGGCAGGATTTGAAGACCGGGATGTCAGCACCTTATCTGGCGGGGAGCAGCAGCGGGTCGCCCTGGCGCGTTCTCTGGCTCCGGAACCACGCCTGGTGATGCTGGATGAACCCCTGGGAGCCCTGGATCGCGCTATCCGGGAAAGGCTGGTAGGAGATCTCCGGGAAATTCTCAAAAAAGCCTCCCAGACTGCCCTCTATGTGACCCATGATCAGGAAGAGGCCTTCAGGGTCGCAGATCGGGTGGTGATTCTCGGCGGGGGAACCGCCGCTCAGATCGGCACACCACAAGAGATCTACTACCATCCCGGATCCCCGTATGTGGCCCGCTTTCTGGGGATGGATAATCTGCTGGAGGGAGAAGCGGAGAGGAATTCCCGTGGTTCATTGCTGAGAACAAAGATCGGAGAATGGCAGGTCCAGGGGGCCTACCAGGGTTCCGGGACAGTGCTGCTGCGACCCGATCGGGTCGGAATCTGTTTGAACGAGGAAGACTCTGGAGCTGTTCTGAAAGGCAAAGTGCGGGCCAGCACATTCAGCGGATCCGCCCTGCAGATCGAGTTGGAGATCAGCCAGGACAGGATCCGGTTTTCTATACCAGACCCGGGGCTGGAAGTTCCTTATCCAGGCAGCTCGCTATCCGTCTGCTTCGACCCGGACAGCGCCCTCCATTTTTACCCTTCCCAGGGAGCAGATAGAGCCTAATTACCACCAGTCGCCTGCCCTGGCAGAAAAAGGGGATCATCAATAATCAAGAAAACCGGACCAGGTTCCGGTCAGCAGGTAGCGCAGGATATCGATCAACGCGATCTGAAACAGCGCTGTCCCAAAACCAGCCAGTATCCACCACCCCAGGTCATCCAAACCCCTGAAGCTGTTCTCCCGCCTGGCAAGCAGGACCCAGATCACGGTATAAAGCAAACTCAGCAAGACCAGCACTCCCCCTGTGCTCATCAAGATCAAGTAATAAGACGTCAGCGGGTTTTCCCATATTACCAGCAGACCGATCAAAACACCCCCTCCCAGGAACAGCGCCCAGCTCCAGAGCCCATCCAGGGGTTTTTCGAGAGAATAATCCTTCCAGATAGTCTGACCCATCAACGGATAGTAGAATCCGCTGACAGCCAACCCCATGCCTAGTCCTGAAAACAATCTCAGCAGGTTGGATGGTTCATAAAGAGACCAGCGTTCCAATCCGGAATAAGCCTGAACCAGGGAATTCAGACCATCTACCAGATAGAACAGGACAAAACCACCCAGCAGCACCGCCAGCCAGCGGGCAGGGAATCCGGATTTCTTCTTTCCGGTGACAGCCTGCAAACCAAAGCCCCAGATAAATCCCAGGTACTGCCCGCTGCAGCGAGCACAGAGAGAATACGGCCGGCCTCCGAAACTGAAGGAATGAGAGCTGATGCGATGGCAGACCGCGTAAGCCACGGCATCTGATTTTCCCAGCAGGCCAGGCGGGGTGTTGATCAGCCAGGCCACCAGCAAAATTGCGCCGAACATGACCAGGAGAGTTCTCCGGGTTCGGAGAGAGATCTTTTTTTCATCTGGAGGGGAGCTTTCTTCTGACATGGTCGATTAACCACCAGGGTGGTCTGAAAACAACTCCCGGATTTTTTCCAGGACGCCGACCGCGGTGAGATCCAGATTCAGGGGGGTCAGAGAGGCAAAACCAGCCTTCAACGCCCCAAAATCTGTGCCCTGGTCTGGAATGCCCGTAGGTGGATCTCCTCCAATCCAGTAATATGGCACACCGCGGGGATCGCTGCGGACCAGCAGCTCATCATGATACACCCGCAGCCCCTGCCGGGTGACCTGGAGCCCCTTGATATCATCCAGGGGCAGAGCAGGTACGTTCAGATTGAGGACTGTTTCTGAAGGCAGCTTGTTTTCCAGCATCAGCTCGACTACCCGGCGGGCGTATTCGGCAGCAGCCGAATAGTCGAGGGGATCCAGATGATTGTCCGGGCTGTCCAGGGAAACTGCCAGGCCCGGCAGCCCCCAGATCACAGCTTCCATCGCCGCGGTTACGGTACCCGAGTAGGTCACATCATGGCCAACATTGGCATTGGGATTGATCCCGGACACTACCAGGTCCAGATCATCGACCAACCCCAGTACAGCAAGGGCCACACAGTCAGATGGCGCGCCATCACTTGTCAATGCCTGGCTGCCGTCCAGCAGATTGACCTCCTTCACCCGCAGGGGCCTGTGCAGCGTTTTAACATGGCCAGAAGCTGACCAGTTGTGGTCAGGGGCCAGCACGCTGACCTCCCCCACCTCACGGAGTGCTTCCACCAGGGCAAACAGACCCGGAGCCGTTACACCATCATCATTGGTAACCAGGATTTTTATCATGGGATCACGTTTTATCTAAGTAAATATCAATAAACAGGGGTATCTTATAGTCCTTTTCAGGGGAAGCTGGCTTCCTCTCAGCAAATCCCCACCGGCTCCTCCTTGTCTGAATCCAGGACTCGATTACAATGGGAACATTATAACCCAATGTGTTAGCCAGAGAACTCATCATGGATAAACCAAAAAGGAAATTTCCCGCAACGATCAGGGTACTGGGCAGGATGAGAGAATTCCTGGAAGCCTACCCGGCCCAATTCTGGCTGCTGTTCTGGGGTACGCTGGTGCACACTATAGGGATGAGCATGGTGTGGCCTTTCCTGGTAATTTTTATCGGGAAAGAGCTCTCGCTGCCCCTGGCAGTGGTGACCAGCCTGATAACCATCAATGCCGGGGTAAGATTGGCCTCCTCATTTATGGCCGGCTCGATAACCGACCGGCTGGGCAGGAAATGGTCTATGGTCGTCAGCCTGCTGATCAGCGGAGGAGGACTGGCAGCCATGATCCCGGCCCACACTTATGGCCAATTTGCTCTGATAATGGTGATCCGGGGTATCTTCCAACCCCTTTTCAGAGTGGGAGCGGATGCCATGATCGCCGACCTGGTTCCCCGGGAGCAGAGAGCTGATGCATACGCGCTGATTCGATTAAGTAAGAATCTGGGCGTCGCTCTGGGGCCTGCCCTGGGGGGGATTCTGGCAGTAATATCCTATGGGATCACCTTCTCAATCGCGGCTGGGGCAGCGATTTTCTTCAGCATTCTGATTGCTTTGTATGCCTTTGAAACCCTGCCGGAAGCCGCCCTCCAGGCTAAAGAGAAGCTGCTGGTAACGCTCAAGAATCATCTGGAGATATTCAAGGATCGGATTTTCACTTTCTTCGTGCTGGGGTTTACTCTGCGGCAGATCTCTGGATCCATCCTCTGGGTTCTGCTGGGCGCATACACAAAAGAGAACTACGGCCTGCCTGAGAACATCTACGGTCTGATCCCCACCACCAATGCCCTGATGGTGGTATTTTTACAGCTCTTTGTGACCAGGAAGTCCTCCCGATACAATCCTCTGGTAGTTATGGCCCTGGGCACTTTTCTCTACGGGATTGGTGTGGGAAGCATTGCCGTTGGCACAGGTTTTTGGGGTTTCTGGATCAGCATGGTGATCGTCACCATCGGAGAATTGATGGTCATTCCGACTGCCAGCACGTTTGCGGCAAACCGGGCACCGGAAACCATGCGCGGGCGTTACCTGAGCCTGCTGGCGTTGACCTGGGGTGCCGGGTCGATGGTAGGCCCCCTGCTTGGCGGGATATTGAACGATTACTTCAAACCTCAGGCGATCTGGTATGGGGGAGGAGCCGCTGGCATTCTAGGGGCACTGATCTATCTTATCCTTGTCCATAAGGAAAAAAGGTGGACATCAACCACCTGAATCAACCAAAACAGGGATGGTAAAACCACCATCCCTGCTCCTCTTTCTATTCTCTAAATGAAATGCGGCTTATTTCCCATCCAGGGCAGATTCGATCAGCTGCTGGATACGCGGGATCATCGAGACCGGATCGGGATGCTGTCCTTCCAGCAGCAGCGCGCTGTCAAAAATCTGCTCAATGACCAGGCTGGTCAGGTCGCTGTTATCTTCCAAAAGACCGACCCGCTTGATAATGGGATGAGCCGGGTTGATCTCCAGGATCTTTTTAGGGATCTGGTATTCCCGGTCCATCATCCTGTATACCCGCTGGACTTCCTGCCCCAGGGCGCCCTTGGCATCCACCAATCTGGCAACGGAATTCGTCAGCCGGTCGGTAGTCCGGACATCAGAAACCCGGTCCCCGAGGACATCACGGAAGGTGGCCAGCAGCTTTTCCAGAACCTCATCTTCCAGCGGTTCTTCTACCTGGCTGACTTCCCCTTCGCCCTCCTCCTCCAAATCAGGAAGCTCCAGGTCCGAATCTGCCACATTTTGCAAAGGAACCTCATGATATTCCCGTAAACCAAGCAGCATGAACGAATCCACAGGATCAGTAAGAGTCAAAACCTCAACGCAGTGGGTCTGGAAATAATCCAGGTGGGGGCTCCGGGAAATCGATCTTTCATCGTCCCCCAGAATATAATAGATCTTTTCCTGGCCTGGCTTCATATGGTCCAGGTAGTCATCTAAAGAGAACCACTGGTCGGGCATGGTGGTGGAGTGGAAACGCAGTAAAGCTGACAGATCTTCCCGGTGCTCATCGTTAGCAGCGATTCCCTCTTTAATGAACTGGCCAAACTCCTGCCAGAATCTCCCGTAAAGGTCAGGATCTTTAGAAGCCATTTCCTTAAGTTTCAGAATCACCTGGTTGGTAAGAATCTTTTTAATGCGGCTCATCAACGCCGAAGCCTGTACGCTTTCCCGGGAGACATTGAGGGGCAGGTCCTCCGCGTCAACCACACCCTGAACGAACCGGAAGTAAGGCGGCAGCAGGTCCTTGGAGTATTCCTCTATGAGGATTTTTCTGGCGAAAAGTTTAAGGCCATCCTGTTCCCGGAGAGTGAACAGGCCCCGGTCCAGCTTGGCAGGCAAATACAGCAGGGCATAAATCAACAGAGGTGCATCTGCCACGAAGTGGATCTTTTCCAACGGTGGTTCCAGCTCCAGGGTAAGCTGGCGGTAGAAATCCTCATAATCCCCATCCTCTACAGAGCGGGGATTTTCCCTCCAGATAGCTTTCTGCTGGTTGATCTGCTCCTCCCCTTCATTCAGGTAGATCGGGTAGGGAAGGTAATTCGAATGGGTCTTGACAACCTCTCTGATGCGGGATTCTTCCAGAAACTCCCGGGCATCCTCCTTGAGCTTGACCTCTATGGTTGTCCCCCGGTCTTCTTTCTCAGCAGCTCCGATTTCGAACGTATCAGCGCCGGTCGCGAACCAGCTGGCAGCTTCTTGATCTATCCGGTAGCTGCGAGAAGTCACTTTGACCCACTCAGCAACCATAAAGACCGAGTAAAAACCCACCCCAAAGCGGCCGATCACATCTACCAAGTCGGATTCATCACCTTCTGCCGCCTCCAGGAAAGCTTTTGCCCCGGATTGGGCGATGGTGCCCAGATTGGTCTGCATCTCTTCCTTGGTCATACCAATCCCGCTGTCGCTGATGGTCAGGATCCCGTTTTTATGATCAAGTTCTATCCTGATCTCCAGCTCCCGGGAGGGATCCAGAACATCGTGATCGGTCTGTATGATGAACCGCATCTGTGTCAAGGCATCAGAAGCATTGGAGAGCAGCTCTCGAAGGAAGATTTCCCGCTTGGTGTAAAGAGAATGAATCAGGATATCCAGCAATTGTTTGATTTCAGTCTGAAAAGCAATCGGGCCGCTGGAATCTTTCAATGTTGGAATCTTGTTTTCTGCCATGTGTTCCTCCCTGAAATCCTTACTTTATCAATTTACCGCATGAATATTAATTTGACATAAGAATAAAAAAACCGGGCGGTCAATTCATGACCTGCCCGGGTGATCTCTGGGGGAGAGAGGAGGGTGTCCTATCTGACAATCGCATCCGTCATGCGAGCAATCCTGATCATCTGCTTGACATCATGCACCCGAACGATATCCGCTCCCCGGGCGATACCCACAGCCACCGCCGCAGCGGTGCCTTCCACCCTGTCATCAAGAGGTAGATCCAGAGTGTAGCCAATAAAAGATTTTCGAGAGGGACCCAGCAGCACCGGGTATCCCAGATCACGGATCTCATCCAGACGGTTGAGAAGCTCCAGGTTCTGCTCGACAGTTTTTCCAAATCCAATCCCAGGGTCAAGCAAGATATGCCTATCTGGGATGCCAGCCTGGTGAGCCAGTTTGACGCTCCCAAGCAGTTCGGATTTCACATCTGCCAGCAGGTTCTGGTACTCCACGCCCACATAGCGCCCGCCCAGTTTCTCTTTGATGGCGGCATTGGAGGGGTTGCTGCGGTTGTGCATCAGGATCACCGGCGTACCCGTTTCCCTGGCAACCCCCGCCAGATCCGGATCCACCCGAAAACCCCACACATCATTGATGATAGCAGCTCCAGCTTTGACGGCCTCCCGGCCTACAGTGGATTTATAGGTATCTATCGAGATCAAAGTCTCAAACTCGGCTGCCAGAGCAGCAACCACCGGCAGAACCCTGTCTAACTCTTCCCCTTCAGAAACAGGAGCAGCGCCAGGCCGGGTACTTTCCCCACCGACATCCAGGATATCAACGCCTTCCTTGACAAAATCCCGGGCCTGCTTGAGCACTGCCTCGAGACCCTGATCTGCCAATCCATCCCCTGAAAAACTGTCCGGGGTGATATTGAGGATGCCCATCAGATAGGTCCTCGACCCCCATTCAAAAGTGAAATTCTTTACGGTGAGATTTTCCATAGCCCTTTCCAATTTGCTGTCGAATGTAGGCGAGCTGTTCGGCTAACACCAATTATATCCGCGGCTGACCATCAAAGTTGGCCGTAAAACCATCTGGCTAGACCCGTGATCGGCGCCCAACGAACTCAAATCCCTCCAGGTCCTATCCAGCCCTGACCCGGGATCGTTTTCATTATACTATTGCCGTTCAGCGTGCAGGGAAACCTGCGCCGAAGAATTGGCTTTTGACGATCGCCTACCGGTATCCTGCCCGGATAATCCGAACATCATTTTCCCAATCCCGGGCCGTCATTCCATTATTTTTCTGCAGGGCAAGGACTTTTGCGCGATATTCAGGGTTCAGCAGCAAATCCTTGGAAATCAGGGAACGACGGTCCTGGCGCAAATAGGCAAAACAGGACGAATAAGGCCAATACCGGAAGTCTGTAACGACCCCGTACAGCTGGGGGTTCTGGTGTATGTAAGCAACCAGTTTGCAAATCAGCTCTCCGGCAGGGGGAATTTTCCGCACAGCGCCTTCACAGAATAAACAGCCCTTCCGCTGCGAGGAGTGATTGACAGCCCTGGTATAGACTGCCAGGAAAGTCCTGACCTGCCAACCAAGCATCTCTTCATCGTGATAGACATATTCGATTTTCTTCTTGGCCTTGACCCGAAACAGCAGGTGGAAATGAGTAGGGAGCAGGCAGTAAGCATACAGATCGGCAATTGGATGAAGGTATTTCCGGTATAAATCCAGGAACTCCTGATAATCGCAGTCCTCTCTGAAAAGCGCCTGGCGATGATCACCGCACTGGTAGAGGTGGTAGCAATTCCCGAATGACAATCTGTATCCCAGCATATCCCCCCATCAAGAGACGATTTCCTGTTCTAGAAAACGTGTCTTGATTCTTCAGCTGAGAAGGGTCTTAACCAGACTCCTGATCGCTCCCTTAGGCAGCAGTTCAGATCACCTCGGCAAATGGCTCGCGTTCCAGGAACTGTCCCTGGCCGCGTTTTCCCAGCCATTGATCCCCATCCACTATCAATTTTCCGCGCAGGAATACCTTTTCCGGGAAACCCTGCAGCTCCCAACCTTCATAGAGATTGTAATCTGTCCGCTGGTGAGAGTATGCCACACCATAGGTGAGCTTTTTATCCGGATCCCAGATTACCAGGTCTGCATCCGATCCAGGTTCCAGACAGCCTTTCCGGGGATAGAGGCCGAAAATCCGGGCCGGGTTCGCACTGGTGTAAGCCACGAATTGATTGGGGGTTATCCTCCCCTTGACCACTCCCTCTGTCCACAACACCGGCAGGCGGTCTCCTACCCCAGGTAGGCCATTGGGGATTTTCGTAAAATCGTCCTTTCCAAGCTCTTTGCCGGGAATCCGGACAGGCTTACCTTCGTATTCAATGGCTTTGGTTCCATCATAGAAGAAGGGACAGTGATCGGTTCCAATGGTCTGGATGCTGCTATCGGTTAATCCCTGCCAGATGCGCTCATTATCAGCTGCGGTGCGTACTGGTGGGGAGCAAATCCACTTGGCACCATCAGGCCGCTTAAGGTCCTCTTCAGTAAAAAACAGGTAGGGGGGACAGGTTTCCCCCATGACAGGGACTCCCCGATCCCGGGCATATACCAGCTGATCGACACCACCAGCGGTGTTGAGATGCACGATGTACAGCGGAGCTTCCGCCTGGGCAGCCAGGGCAGCCCCGCGCAGGACTGCCTCCACCGCACCCCAGGCAGGTCTGGTATGGGCGTGCCAGATGGGCTTCTTATGACCTGCGCTGAGAGCATCCTCAACCAGCACTTCAATCACATCTCCGTTTTCGGCATGCATCATGGTCAGCAAACCGTATTCAGCCGCAATCAACATCAGCTGGAAGATCTCTCCATCCTGAAGGCGGAGCCGGTGGTTGTAAGCTGTAAAGACCTTCAGCGTGGTCACTCCGCTTTCAAGAACAGACGGGATCTGCTCGGCGACGTAATCGTTGAAGTGGGTGATATTGAGATGTAAGCTGTAATCAACAGCGACCTTGGGATCCGCTAATGCCCGCCGGTCAGCGATATTCTTCAGCAGGTCAGGATCCTTGTCCTCTACAAAATCAATTACTGTGGTTGTTCCTCCAAAAGCGGCTGCTTTGGTACCGGTATAGTGGTCATCCGAGGAGACTGTGTCGAACATGGCCAGGTCCAGGTGAACGTGCGGGTCGATGCCGCCCGGCAAGATGTATTTACCAGCAGCGTCGATCACCTCAGCATTGGTGTCTGTCAGACCCTTTCCGACCCGAGCGACTTTTCCACTATCAATCAGTAAATCCACCTGGAGGGTTTCTTCAGGAGTTATCAATTGACCGTTCTTGATCAGAGTTCTTTTCATATTCAAGTCCTTTTCCTATTTGAAATCAGCTAAAGATGACTTCAACCCAATTATACCGCAGCTGGATTTTCAGCTGGGACATAGCAGGGAATTAGCTTTCAGGGAAGCTCATTTGTCCGGGATTCCCAGCAGCCTGGATAGCACTGCCAGGGGCAGGTCTTCCGATGCCATCCCCTCCACCTGATATTCAGGAGCTGCCTCACCCCGCTCCCGGAGAGCCTTCCACAAGCGCTTCCTCTCTGCCGGTGAAACAGTCAAATCAGTCAGCAGCCTTGCTTCCCGCAAATATTCACCGGTAGTGTAGAGAAAAGTAAACCGCTTCCAGTTTCCAGCCCGGATCGACCTCTGCAAAGGCCGGACAGGACCCAGCTGCACCTTATAGTATTCCTCATCTGCCCGGGGATGATCCCGGTCTTCCCGCAGCAGATCCAATCGGGTTGTGAGTTCATGTCCCAGAACCGGGGCATAGTACTCCACCCGCCACTTTCTATCCCTGAAAGAAGCGGGCTGGTAAAATGCCAGGAAGTCAACATTGAGGATCCGGGGCGCGGTTCTGCTGGGAATGCGGTACCAGCCCAGCACCCGGGCGACTTGCAGATCCTCCGGAGAAGGTATGATGGCGACCAGAACCAATGCAGCCGGTGAGAAATAAGGCTCAGACATATCATTACCCCCTTAATGTTCAAGATAGTAATCCACAAAACCGCCGCGCTGATCACGCGCTGTGTGATTGTATTATATACAGAGGAATGGTCGCAATCCAGAACCCAGGAGATTTATTTATTGCGGGACGCTGGCGCTTCCCAGTCAGAGATAGTTGAGAGGAACGGGGATCACTCCAAAAGCAGAGCGCCGGATTTCAAGGTTTGAAATCCGGCGCTTGACAATTATTAAGAGCTCTAAGGCCTGATGATGTCCGCCTCTAGAGCAGCCCAACCCTGTCGTTGAACTCTTCGATCAAGGCATCGATCTCTGGAATCTGTTTCTGGTAGCTGGTCCAGTAGTCCTTGTCATACCACTGCTGCTGGATTTCCTCATAGGTTTTGCCCTGCTGCTCAACCCAGGTGAAGTATTTCAGGTTGTGAACCCGGCGCTGATCCTTGTAGGTCAGCTCCTGCAGGTTATTGGGGGTTATACCCTGCAGATACTGGGCATGGGTGCGGCCAGCATCCATTTCAGTGTACTCGCCGATCTCCTCGTGCATTTCCTTTAAGCGGCTCCCGTACAGCTCCATGGAGTCTGTCCAGACGGTCAGGATCACATCATTGTGGTCCATTTCGTAATACTTGGCCATCTTGATAGCCATCACGGTATTGGCGATGCTGGAGAAACCCAGCAGGTCCAGCTGGTTGACCATATCTTCCGGAACCCCTTTTTCCACCAGGTATTTCCGCCCGGCAGGCTCGTTGAAAAGCCGGGCCAGGTTGACAACCGCATTGTCATCGATAGCCATGATCATGTCAGTATTGTGAACGTTGTGGATCCAGGGAACGTGTTTGTCTCCAATGCCCTCAATACGATGAGCGCCGTAGCCATTTTCAAGCAGGGTCGGGCACTGCAGCGCTTCTCCGGCAACGTTCTTACTGGCCGGGAAAATCTGCTTCATATAGTCCCCAACACCCAGGGTCCCTGCGGAACCGGTGGTCAGAGTCAGGCCGCGGTATTCATCCTGAGCGCCCAGGACTTCCTGCAAAACCTCTTCCATAGCATGTCCGGTGACCTCATAGTGCCAGAGGTAGTTGCCGAACTCATCGAACTGGTTGAACACAAAGATGTTATCCCGTTCCGCACGCAGTTCCCAGACCTTGTCATAGATCTCCTTAACGTTGCTCTCGGTACCGGGGGTGGCGATCACCTCGCCGGCCACTTTGGCGAGCCAGTCGAACCGCTCCCGGCTCATACCTTCTGGCAGGATGGCAATCGATTCGCAGGCCAGCAAAGAGGCGTCATAAGCACCGCCACGGCAGTAGTTGCCTGTGGAAGGCCAAACAGCCTGGTGGAAGGTAGGATCGAACTGACCGGTCACTAACCGCGGGACCAGACAGCCAAAGGTCGCTCCCACTTTATGGGCGCCGGTGGGGAACCATTTCCCAACCAGAGCAATGATCCTGGCCTCTACGCCTGTCAGGCTGGAAGGCAGCTCAACGTAATTCACGCCGTCAAAACCACCGCCCTTTTCTACCGGCTCATTCTTCCAGGTGATCCGGAACAGGTTGCGGGAAGTGATATCCCATAAACCAATTTTCTTGAGATCTTCCTTGACACTATCAGGAATCAGTTCAGGGTTTTTCATTTGCGCAAAAGTCGGGACAATGATATTGCGCTCCCGGGCTCGTTCCACCGTTCTTTCCAACTGTTTTTCATCAATATGCAGATCAATCATGTTTTTCTTCCTTTCATAAATTAAGAAATTTTTTCGATTTACCAACCTTATTCACCAGCGGTC
>JANTFT010000036.1 GCA_024763275.1 Anaerolineales bacterium
GATGGTGGCAACACTCCCGCAACCTCGGCATCGCCGCTTTTCCTGGATTTGAGAGCGTCTTGGTCTCCAGCGGACATCACAGTCGGGGGCACCCTTTCGATACCGGATCCGCGCTGGTAGATTCTCCCCGGGGTCTCCTTATTCTCCTGATAAGCAGCATTGACTGAATTTCCGGGAATTGACGCCAGGCGCAGTCCTGATTACACTAGTAGTAATTACGTGATAAAGTGGATTATCTGAAATTTATCATTTACTCAACAAGCTGCCGATTTTCATATGTCTTTAGAAATCATCATTGTCCTTACCATCATGGGAATCGCGATTGTTCTTTTTATCAGCAATCGCATCCGGGTTGACCTGGTTGGTTTGATGGTAATGGGCAGCCTGGCTGTTCTAGGAATCGTTTCCCCGGCTGATGCTTTATCTGGATTCAGCAATCCCGCGGTTATTACCGTTTGGGCAGTCCTGATCCTCAGCGGGGGTCTGGCAAGAACAGGGATAGCCAGCAATATCGGGAAGTTTCTACTTCGATTGGCCGGTGACAACGAGACGAAATTGCTTCTGATCATTATGCTGACCAGCGGCTTGTTATCCGGTTTCATGAACAGCATCGGTGTAGCCTCTTTATATCTTCCCGTTGTTCTCGATATTGCTCGCCGTACAAAAAGGTCACCTTCGCGGTATCTGATGCCTCTGGCTTTTTCTAGCTTACTTGGCGGGCTGAACACCTTGATAGGAACACCCTCCAATATCCTGATCAGCGAAGCCCTTGCTGATGCCGGGTTAAAACCCTTTCAAATGTTTGACTATACCCCTGTGGGTTTGTCGATTCTAATTGGAGGAACTTTATATATGGTACTGGCCGGCCGGTATCTCTTACCAAAGACCGGTATCTTTGATAATTTCGAGAAGGGTTCCTCCAAAATATCAGATTATTATGATTTTCAGGAACGGATGGCTTTTGTCCACATCCCTGCAAATTCAACCCTGGAGGGTAAGTCCCTCCAAGAAAGCCATTTAGGGGCCGCTCTGGAACTGAACGTGTTGACAATCTTAAGGGATCACGAAACCATCAGCGCCCCAGATCAATCCTTCATCTTGCACGCTGGCGATAGGCTCCTCGTTCAGGGGCAGATGGACCGCTTGTCCAGCATATATAATCAAGAGCATCTCCTCATTGAGGAGGAACAACTACCAGTTGAAAAGATCTATTCCGCCGAAATTCAGCTTGCCGAAGCAGCTGTAATGCCCGGATCGTCTTTGGTCGGTTTGACATTAAGACAGGTAGCTTTCCGCCACGTGTACAAGGTGATAGTGTTAGCTATACGCAGAGACAATGAAACCTTTTACACGAACCTGGAAGAGATGACCCTGAGGGCCAATGATCGCCTACTCGTCAAAGGCCACCAGGCAGACCTTCAATTGCTTGAGGACGCTGAAGATTTGGAACTCTTCCGGAAGGATTCTTATAGTGATTATCACCTCGACGATCGTCTAATGATGGTCCGCGTCCCAGAAGATTCCCTCCTGGCAGGCAGCACACTGGCAGACAGCCGCCTGGGGGATGCATTCGGTCTCTCTGTCCAGGGTATTATCAATGACCAATCGACTGAATTAATGCCCCCACCCAATCAGCTCATTCAGGGTGGAGATATCCTGATCATCAAAGGCAGTCCTGACGATCTGCAAACCATTCAGGGTTTGCAAAGCCTGGTAGTAGAGACCCAGGTCAATCCCGATCTAGCCGATCTTGAGACCGAGGACACCGGGGTGATCGAAGCTGTTCTTTCTCCTCACTCCAGGCTTTCTGGAAGCAAGGTGCGCGAAATGGATTTTCGCTCAAGATATGGGTTGACCATTCTGGCAATCTGGAGAGGAGGCCGGGCGTACCGCTCTCATCTGCGAGACATGGATATTAAAATGGGCGATGCCTTGTTATTATTTGGTACACGTCGTAAGCTGCGCCGCTTTGGAACAGAACCAGATTTCCTGGTTCTCCGGGAAGAAATCCTTCCTCCATACCGAACGAAAAAAGCACCCCTGGCACTATTGACCCTTGCCCTGGTCATGATTCCTGCAATTTTCAATTGGCTTCCAATCGCCATCTCGGCGGTCGCAGGTGTGGTATTGATGATCCTCACCGGATGCCTGACGATGGATGAAGCTTACCGATATATTGAGTGGCAGGCTGTTTTTCTGATCGCCGGGATGCTGCCGCTCGGTATCGCCCTGGAACAAACCGGCGCTGCCCAACTCCTCAGCGACAGCCTTTTGCACCTGGTGGGAACCTCAAACCCTGTACTGCTGGCTACGGGTCTGTTCCTGCTGGCAACCCTGGGATCTCAAATTATGCCAAATCCTGCCGTTGCCGTACTCCTGGCACCAATCGCCCTTAACGCAGCTTCTGCATCGGGTATCTCTCCCTATCCGCTGATGATGACCATCGCAGTATCTGCCTCAGCAGCGTTCTTGAGTCCGGTCGGCCATTCCGCCACCATACTGGTCATGGGTCCAGGAGGGTATAAATTCACTGACTACACAAAGGTCGGCCTGCCTTTGACGATAATCGTCTGGGGAGTTATCATCCTGATAATGCCCTTTATTTGGCCTTATTAGATCGCGGCATATTTGCTTTTCCGCCTGCAAACCTGGAGTGAAGCTATGGAAGAACTGCTAAGCATCATCATTGGAATTGGCCTCAGCGCCACCTGCGGATTTCGTATTTTTGTCCCCCTGCTGGGAATGGGACTTGCCCACCGGGCAGGTATGCTCAATTTTGCCTCCGGGTTTGACTGGATTGGATCCTGGCCAGCAATCATCGCTTTTGGTCTTGCCATGGTTCTGGAGATTGCTGCCTATTACATACCCTGGCTGGATAATCTACTGGATACCATTGCTACTCCAGCCGCCATTGTAGCCGGAACGATCGCCACTGCATCCATGGTAGGTGACGTGACTCCTTTTTTCCGCTGGACCCTGGCAATAATCGCTGGCGGGGGAATAGCTGGGCTGATCCAGGGATCAAGCGTTTCGATCCGGGGAGTCTCGACCGCGTCCACAGGCGGTTTAACCAACCCCCTGGTTTCTACTGGAGAATTGGTCGCTTCTATCGCAGGAACGCTTCTTTCCATTATGCTTCCCTACCTGGCCATCGTTCTGGTGGCAATCTTGATCGGCCTGATAATCCAGCGTCTTGCCAGACGAAAAGAACCTGCTTGACATCCATTTCCATGCGCAGAAAAGACAAAGCCGTCATTGATCGGAAAACCATCGATGCCATCATAGCAGGATCAGAAATCTGCCACCTGGCATGCTGTCAGGATAACATTCCCTACCTGATCCCCTTGAGTTTTGGCTATGATGGCCAGAACGTTTATTTTCACACTGCAAATAAGGGTAGAAAGATTGACATCTTCCGAATCAATCCGCTGGTAGCTTTATCCTTCGAGAAAGATATAAGACTTATCAAGGATGACGATCAGGCTTGTCAGTGGTCCTTCCGCTTTCAATCAGTTATTGCAGAGGGTCAGATCACAGAGATCACTGATCCCTATCAAAAAATAGCAGCAATTGACAAGATCATGAGCCACTATTCAGGCCGTAATTGGGCAATAACCCCTGAATACCTGGAAAATCTGCTCATCTGGAAAGTTAGGCTCGATTCTGTTACAGGCAAAGAATCGCCTGCCAAGAAACGCCGCGAATAATGACACCCGCCAGATAACAAATAGCTAACGGTTCAACTATTCAAGCAGCACTTTTCGAGAACTATAAAAAGATCTACTAAGCTTTCTTGGGTTACTACCTGGAAGCGATCACCGAAAGTGGCTGAAAAAGCCGATTCGTGACAGACATCAACATCAAGAAACAGCAGGGTAACGCCGAGAAGACTTCCCTCACCCAAGGGAGGAGTTTTCAACTCCGTCAAGTTGTTGTTATACAATAATGGCATCACATACACCGAGGAGATTGCGCTTGAAGATCGCTATCACAGGGGACAACCACCTGACAACAAGGGCAAAACATCCTGAAAGATTCCAGGCGCTGGAGGATATATTTCGACAATGCGGACAACAAAAGATCCAGCTGCTGCTCATTGCCGGCGATCTGTTTGACCAATCACTGGCAAATTACCATGAGTTTGAGGAACTCTACCGGGCAGCTCGCCCGGACGATCTGGCCACCGTTATCATTCCTGGCAACCATGACCGGCATCTGCGCGGTTCAGCCCTGGCAGGTGAGGGACTGCAGGTTTATTCAGAACCTACATTAAAACCACTGAACGATTCCCGGGGCATTCTTTTCCTTCCCTATCAGGAAAACCAGACCATGGGGGAAGCCATCGCGCCTTTTGCAGATCAGCTGACCGGGCAGCGCTGGATCCTAGTTGGTCATGGCGACTGGACAAAAGGTGTTAATTCTGCGGATCCATACGAACCGGGAGTCTACATGCCCCTCACCGGCGCAGACCTGAGGCGCTACCAACCGGAGATCGTTTTTCTAGGCCATATCCATATCCCGCAGGACAGCGCAGTGGTCTACTACCCTGGCTCACCGTGCCCGCTGAATATCACCGAGACCGGACTGAGGAGATTCCTTATCCTCGATACTGACCAGGGAAAGATCACTTCCCAAAGAGTGGAAGCTCCACTGGTTTATTATGACGAGCATTTCTTCATGCTCCCGGGCGACGATGACCTCATCCATCTTGAACGGGATATCACTCAGCGGATCGAATCCTGGAATTTGCCCAGGGGCTGGGAAAACCGCGTCCAGGTACGCCTGAAAATCAGCGGCTCTGCCAGCTCGGACAGACAGAAGATCCTCGCGTCAGTAAAAGAACTTTTCGCCCCCTACAGCTTATACCAGGACAGCGGTCCCAACCTGGCGGATCTTGTTCACAGCAAGGACCCTGACAGAACAGAAATCGCCCTCCAGGTCAAAGATTGGGTAGATAAGCTGGACTGGCAGGAAAAGCCAGGCAACCCGGCGAAATCCCTTATTCTTGAATGCGCACTGCGAATGATCTACAGGACTAATTAATGGCAGTAAGAATCAGGAAGATACAGGTAAGCAAATTAGGCCCCCTGCATGCTTTTCAGGAAAATCTGGGACAGCTTAACCTGTTCTATGGACGGAATGAAACAGGCAAAACCTACCTGGTTGAGTTCCTGCTGCAATCCCTTTTCCGCCAGGCAGCAAACTGGGATTTACGGGAAAGCGCAGCAAGAGGTTCCATCGTGCTAGAAGGTCTAGCAGAGAATCCGGTCAGCTTCTCTCCTGGCCGCAAACGCAAACTTGAGGATTTTTGGGAGGATGAGGGTGCAGGCCTGCCGCTCAATATGGCCCGACTGCTGATCGTCAAAGGCGGCGAACTGGCCCTCGCCAGTGGAGCTCCTGGAGGAGTCACCAGGGACGCGCTTAAGAGATCCCTTACCGGTCAGGCGCTGCTGGATGAGATCTGGGAATCCATCCAGCCCACAGTGAGAAAAGCTACTCTTGAGGATGGGAAAATCCGCGGAAACAATCAGGGAAAGATCAA
This sequence comes from Anaerolineales bacterium, assembly GCA_024763275.1. Lineage (GTDB taxonomy): Bacteria > Chloroflexota > Anaerolineae > Anaerolineales > UBA11858 > B10-G9. The sequence continues at coordinate 5,543 of JANTFT010000036.1, forward strand.
AACCCTTAATCAACTCGAATCGGAAATTCATCAAGTCCAGAAGCTGATCGAGCAAATCGATGAAAATTATTCCAGAGGGCCCGCCTGCCAGCTTGAGCTCCAGCTCGAGAGGATTCAGTCGGAAAAGGAACAGCAGAATAAAGCCAAAGGCTATCTGGCTTACCGTTTCTGGAAAGAATTGGAAGACCTAACCAGCCAGAAACAATCTCTGGATGAGTCTGCCCTCATTAACCTGCGTGAAAGAATCAGGGATTACAGAAGAGACGCCGGAGAACTGGCATCGCTGAAAAGGAGAAAAGAGGAAATTGATAGTGAGTCCCGAAACTACATCTGGCTGGAAGGGGCCATAGATACCTGGATAGACAGTGGGCTGGAAAAAAAGAAAAAGCCAGCCAGCGTCTTCGGTATTGCAGGGCTGTCGGTAACTGCAGCCGGTTTGCTGCTATTGATAGCCGAGTACTACTACAAGTTCACAAACCTGTTCTGGGCCGGTATCGCCCTGGCAGTGGTCGGCTTTGGGATTACCCTGTTCTATGGGATCAAATTGATGAGCTGGAGCAGGCACACTGAAGCTTCCAAAGAAAGGCAAGCGCTCCAGGAAAGCTTTCAGGATAGATTTGCGGCCAGGCTCCGGAGCCTGGCGGATCTGAAAGAACAAGAAGCTAAACTTCAGGAAATCTACTTATCCGGTCAAGCTGCCCTAAGTCTAATCGTTGAAAAATCCAACCAGCTCAATCTTGAAAAACAAACCATCGAGAACATTTTTGCGCAGCTGACTGGCAGGACGGTCAAAGAAGAACATTGGGACGAAGTCAGATCCAATCTGGCTGATCAGCTGAAAGGAATCAAAGACAAAATCGCTGACCTCAAGCTCAACCTGGGAATGCTAAACGTTGCCGAGGATGACTATCAGCCAGAGCCAGCCGTGGTTGAGTTCGACCCGGAAATCATGCAGGCACTTAATAAAGAGAATGAGGATCTACAGGCAGAACTGGCCAGGTTCCACACTGAGCTGGAAACGCTCAAAGCCCTTGCCTGCGGGAGAACTGGCGACGAGCCGTCTGCATCCTGGCAGGATGTGTATTATCACCTGAAAATAAAAGCGAATGAACTGAACTCGGAGTATATAGAGCTGAAAGCTCAGCTTATAGCCGAAATCGGGTTGACTGCTGTCTTGACCAATCTCCGGGCTGAAGAGGATCAGAAGATCGTTCAGGCGCTTAACTCTTCTGAAATAGCTGGCCTGATCCAGAAAATAACAGGGAAGTACCAGAAGCTGGACCTGATCGAGAAAAGCATCTATGTTCACGACGCCTACACCAGCTACGCCCTGCAGGACCTGAGCACAGGTGCGCAGGAACAGATTCAGCTTGCTTTGCGGCTGGGATTTGCAGCCCGTGTTTGCGGGGGAGATCCCCTTTTCCTGATCCTTGATGACGCTTTCCAGCACTCTGACTGGCAGCGCCGCGAGGCTCTGGTCCAAAGCACTCTGGATCTAGCCAAAGCCGGCTGGCAGATCCTTTACCTGAGCATGGACGATCATATCCGGGACCTGTACCTCAAGATAGCCAAACCCGCCCTTAAGAAAGGGTTCAAACTTATCGAGCTTCTCTGAAAAAACTAGTTGCTTCGTTGTTAAGAAATCTCCCCTACCAGCGGTCTGTTTCCAGGCGTACTTTCCCTTTGTAATTCAAAAAACACATTATCGGCTCAGGGCGCTGGCCCAATAACATTTCAGCCGCCTCCAGGTAGCCGGCAACCTGGGACTGGTAATCCTTCTCGTGCCAAACAGCCAGATATTGTTTCTCATCTCTGATCCGGTCAGTTTTGAATTCCACCAGCACCCAGCGATCACCTTCCAGGAACAGCGCGTCTATCGTCCCTCGTTGATATGAACCAGCTCCTGCAGGCACACTGAAGGGGACTTCGTGCCACAGGGCATTAGCTTTTTCCATTCGCAGGTAAAGTTCACTTTCTTGAAATCCTTCCAGCAGCTTTCTGACCCTCCTGTAACCGTCCCGGTGTACCTCCTCAGCATAATAGCCGGCCTGACTTAACTCAGCAGTTACCCACCGGAGAAAATCATTTTCACCAGTCGAGGGAAATTTCCAGAGCTCCAGCGCTCGATGGACGATTTTCCCTATCACTCTTGCTGGAGCATTAACCCGGCCGATATTTAAGGCAGCCGGGTAGATTTGCAGATCCCCGTCCAGGACCGATTGAGGTGATCTTTCCAGCATATCTATTTTCTTGAATAGGGGCAGGGAAAATTTTTCTTCCCGTTTTTCAGGAATAGAGAGTTTCTCCGGACCAAATGTAAATTCAACTCCCGTTTCGTAGATAGCGATCCTGGCCTTAATAGCTGAGTTGGCGGGATGAATTAGGTGTGTTTCCCCTCTTCCTGGCGCTATGACGATCTCCTTTCCTACCAGTCCCAATGGGCCTGCAAGCTTGCCCAGCCATCCCCCTAGCTTGGGCATCTTCCCGCTTTTGGTAGGTTTACCCAATACTCCGCTGATTAACAGCATTTCCTGTGCTCTCGTAGCCGCTACATACAGGATGCGGTCAGATTCTGCCTCCTCTTTTGGGCGCTCCTCTTCCAGAGCAAGTTCATAAGCCAGGGACTTTGCCGTGTAAATTCGGGGGTTACCGGATTGTTCTTCCAGCACCTCTGTTCTAGAAAATGGCGGCACGATACCAAAGCGCTCATCAAGCAGGATGTTCCTCGGAGCCGGGCCTCTTTTAGTAGCATCGCCCAGGACAACTATTGGGAATTCCAGTCCTTTGGCCTGGTGGACAGTCATGATCTGAACCGCTCCTTCCGCAACAGCGGGAGCCTCTCCTTCTCTGATAGCAACACTGCGGAGCTCCTCAACAGAATTGAGGAATTCATTCAGGTTCACTATGCCACTCTGCTGGACATCTGTGATCAACTTTTTCAGATTCTGAGCTCCCCGCTGCTGTCCGGCTTGCAGCAAAGCCGCGACATATCCGACCTTCTTGATATATTCGGATACCAACTCACTGGCGGGGATGCGTCCTGCGAGGGTTGAAAAATCAGTCACCAGGGTCTGAAAATACCTCAACCGGGATTTACCAGGTTCTACTATTGATTCTGCATATAATCCAGCTGCCTGGACCAAAGATGGTATCGTATTGGACTTTTGATAATCGCGAACTTCCAGCAGCAAATCATCAGCTATACCAATTACGGGCGACCGCATTAATCCAGCTGCCGCCAGATCATCCTGGGGGTCAGCGAAAACCTGCAGGGCATTCAGAACATCCCGAATCTCCGGTCGATCATAAAAACCCTGGCCGGAAATTGTCAGATAGGGGATACCGGCTTTTTCGAAAGCAATTTCAAAATCAGAAAAAGAACTGGCAGCCCGGCACAGGACAGCCACATCTCCGTATCCCAGCCGGCTTTGCCCTGAGCGTTCGGTGGAATTCTCAATCAACTCCAGCAACCTGGCTGCGATCGCCTCAGCTGCCAGCCTCCCTGCCCCTTCTGACTTGCTTCCAGCCACCAGGTGGAGTTCTATATAAGCCTCCTGCTCCAGGGCTGCTGGTTGTTCTCTGCCTGGACGCAAAGCAGTAAAAGGCTCCCGGTATGACTGATTACTTTCTGCACCTAGAACTGGCAGGAGCAGATAATTGAGGCTTTCCAGCAAAGCAGGGTGAGCCCGATACGAAGTGTCCAGCTGCCAGACTTCGCCAATTTTCTTGATGTGCTGCTGTTCCTCCCGGAAAACTGACACATCCGCCCCGCGGAAGCGGTAGATGGACTGCTTCCCGTCACCCACTATAAACAAACTGCCTTTTCCTCCAGAAAGATAATTCACCAGCTTGCGCTGGCGGTCATTTGTATCCTGATACTCATCGACCAGCAGGTGGCGTAGCTGTCCCTGCCAATCCAGGAGGGCCTCAGGATATTCCCGGAAAAGTGCGAGGACCTCTCCCTCCAGGTCATCGAAATCAAGCCCATTCAGATTAGCTCTGCTCGCTGCATACCAATCACAAGCATATTTGAACACCTGTCCCAAAACCGGCAGGATTTCTCTGGCAAGCTTTCTATCGATTTCAAGGTCGAGGTCGCCATAATCCAGACTTTCTTTGTATTTTTCTTGCAGCATCCTGATGATTTCCCGTGGATTTGCCGGCTGCCAATTCTCAGTCTTGCCTTTCAATTTGAGATGAGCTCCCAGATCCCCTAAGTGGCGGGAAACCTCGAACCAATCATTCCGGAGTCTGGCACCCTCGATAGCTTTCCAGGCATCTATTACTATACGCAAATCGTCAACCAGCTTGTCGTCAGCTTCGGCAGCACGCAGCAGGGTGCCGTCACCATCCAGCTGAAGCAGCTCATCCATACCTTTCCGAACGGCGGACTCTTCAATAAATTCTTTAATGGGTTCTAACAGAAGCGGTTCCCAAATTTCCCAGAGTCCCTCCGTCTGATTGCACAGCTCCGCTTGGACATCCAGACGCTTATCCAGCAGATCCGCTACCATCGATTTCAATTTCCTGGCACCAAAAGCAGGGAACAGCCGCGAGACTTCCGGGTCCTCACCAGCCCAGCCCAGAGCCGCTTCTACGGCTTCGGCTTTCAAGCGCTTGGATTGATCTTCATCGAGCAGATTAAAACGAGGGTCCAGCCCCATCTCCGCAGGGTGCTGGCGTAATATCTCCGCGGCAAGGCTGTGAATGGTGCTGATGCGAGCTCCGTCCAGCTCCTCGTATAACTTTCCCCAATACTGCCGTTCCTGACCGTCAGGAAAAAGGGAAAGGTATTTCCGGATCTCGTCCCGGATGCGGTTCCTCATCTCCCGAGCTGCTTTTTTTGTAAAGGTGATTGCGGCTATGGAGCGGAGCGGCGTTCCTTCTGCCAACAATGCTAAAAATCTCGCGACCAAAGTACGGGTTTTCCCAGTTCCCGCACCAGCAGTAACGGCAATGCGCTCTTCCCGGGATTGGACAGCTCGTTCCTGCTCTGGGGTGGGATCCATTTGCTTGACGATGGGAAGAATTTGATCTTTAATTTTCATCTCTTCACCAATTCCCGGACTGATATGCCCAGCAGAAACCAATTGCAGGGCAGTAGGAAGGGCAGCCGTTGTCTGGTGGAGAGGGAGAGAATTTTCCTCCTCTTATTGCCGTAACAGCTGCCCAGCCCTGCCTGGCAGCAACCTCCATAGCGGCTCGCGGGCCTTTCATGTCCCGTTCAGCAAAGGTTGCCAATCTTAAAGAGCTGGGCTGAGCAGAAAGGACATGAAAGTAAAATCCCTCCTGAACCTTTCCTAATTTCAGGGCTTTCTCAGCCGCTAAAGCATAAAAAGGCAGCTGAAGTTTTTTACCCTCCCTGACAGCCCGCTGATCAAAACCCGTCTTTCCGCTGGTTTTATAATCGATAATCCGCAGGTTTCCGGCGCTGGAAATATCGACCCGGTCTATGTACCCGCGCACCAGGTAACGCCCTTCTGCAGGGATCTCTACCTCCAGATATGTTTTACTTTTAGAGGAAATCCCGAATTTTAGCTCTGCCCCCAGGAAACGGAAATCAGGTTCCAACCTTTCGAGCCCTACCAGACTCAATCGCAGCTTTTCAAGGATTTCCCGCTTGGTTTGCTCCCACCAGGAAGTTTCTCTGAATCCTTCTTCCCGGGGAGCATCTTTGAAAACTGCTTCAGCTACTTCTGGCAGGAGATTTAGCAAATCTACTATCTGGTAATCTTCACCAACAGCATTGTAGAGATTTTCCAAAATGTGATGATAAATATTTCCCCTCTGCCGGGCATCTAAACCCTCTTCAGGCAATTCTTTTTTCTCCAGGCCAAGCAGGTGCCCAATATAAAAATTAAAGGGGCAGGTCTGGTAATTTTCCAAACGGCTGGGGCTCCAGACATAATCCTGTGAAAATCTAATTGATAGCATCCCTCCCAGATGGCTGAGATTACCCGCGAATTTCCCTGGCTGACTGCCTGTCCCTTCCACCCTCAGCCTGATGATCTCGGAGGCTTCGACGGCTCTCCGAATCCCGTCATCAAGGTTACTGGCAGACGGACCAACGGGCAGCAGAGCTTGAGAGGCAAAAACCTCCAGCTGTTCCGTCCGGGTGGCCGCCTGCTCCAGGGGGATTGTGCTTCGGGTGGTCAGAGTCAACGGTTCAATTCCAGTCAGGCGTTCAATCTCTTCCCAGTAAGGCGAGGATTGCCAGGGCGTACCATTGTCAGCTATTCTGGGCCTGGTAAGTAAAAGCCACCTCGACGACCGGGTAATTGCTTCGTAGAAATACTCTGCTTCAGCGCTGTCCACTGAAAGACGGATCGGCAGCCCCTGACTCTCTTGCAGTCGTTTTCTATCGCTGTCCCGCAAAAAAGGATCTTCCCTGATCGTGCCCGGGAATTCCCCTTCCGCCAAGCCAAGCAGGGCAACCGCTTTAAAAGCCAGCCCCCTTGCCTCTGTACAGTCCGAGCATAGTACTCCACCACTGCGGGATGAATGAGGCTGGTAGGAAGTCTCTTTTAATACTCCCTCCAGCTCGTCCGCGAAGCTACCAAAGGAAACAGGAATCCCATCCAGCAACTGATCAGCGAAAACCAATTCCGCGAATATTTCAGATAATCTTTTTACGGCATTAATATCGCGCTCGACAAGATCATCTGGACCAGCAAGTATATTCCTGATGATCCCCGGGCCATAATAGCCATCCGGATCGAGATCCCCCAGTAGATTCTCAACCCAGGAAACATGGACAGAGGTCCTTTCTTTTTGATGCGGAGGATCGAGCAGATCAACAAATCTCTTGAACTTTTCCCACAACAAAGTTGCCTGTTCACCGAGAGGCAAACCGCCTGATTCATCCTCTTCCTGCATCATCAATAAATGGAAAGCCTCCTCCCACTGACTATAACCTTGGATCACTCTGCCCCATCTGGCGGTCTCTTCCAGCTGCCTGGTTTCTGCCAGGTGGTGGTACCGGTCATAATGGCCATCCACCGGTAAGGATATATTCTCCCATTGAAAATAAGGCGACCGCCAAGTCGAGACCACGGCCTGCCAACCCAATCCCTGTCTGCCCTCCCTGGCCAGCTGGATCAACCGCCAAACAGCAGCTATGGCAGGGTTTTCAATTAACGGCACACCACCCTGAAGATGAACTGGAATTTCGTATTCCCTGGAAATTCGGTAAATCAAACTGCGGTATGGCTCCAGCGAGCGCATCATTAGAGCCGTTTCTTCCGGTTTCAACCCGTGGTCAAGAATTGCCATCCTGATCCAGCGCAGCGCTGTTCGTACCTCAGCTTCCCGGTCAGGTACAGCGGTCATTTTGATTTCATCGCCAATCGGAATCGCGGTTTCCTGGACAGGCTCGAATAAGGCCGCTTCCAGCGCCTGGACGGCGCCTGGCTCTTTATTGTATCCAGATTCAAGTTCCTCCAGGTATTCTGGAATCACTCCTTCTGTTTCCAGTACTGTCCGCAGGTGGGCGAATCTTTTATGAACCAGCATCCTGGGGTGTTCAGAGTCGCTGCCGGTAAGGGTGAAAACGCAGCCGCTTACCTGGCGGGAAAGGCCGCTCACCAATCTGAATTGGACAGGGGATAGATCATCAAATCCATCAATGAACACCGGACCCCAATCCCGGCATAGATCCGGGCGTTCTGACAAGACTCTGGCTGCCATCCAGACCGATCCTGCCGAATCGGCCCAGTTGTTTTCCACCAGAGCCTGAAAATAAGCGCCATAAATCGTCCCCAGCTCCTGCAGCCTCTTACCCCCTCGAATGCCCTCAACAGCTGCTATGTAATCAGCAGGAGCAATACCTCCCGACTTCATCTCGCGAATCACGCCCACGCAAATCTGGATGAAGCCAGATTTGCATTTTATATCTTGGAAATATTCCAAATCCATCCCACTCAGAAGCTCCTGAAGCAATTTTCGCTGGGCTATTTCGGAGAGGACCACAGGGTAAATACCAGCAGCTTTCAAGACCTGTTTTGCTAAATCCCCCAGGGTAATCACCTGGACACCCAGTGCGCCGCCCCTGGCAGCCAGGCGAGATTGCATATTTTCGATCAGCAGCCGCGAAGGCACTACAATCCTTGGAGATCCGCGCAGCAGCCCTTCAGCCGCCTTGCGTGCCTGGTTGGCCACCCATTCTGTCTTCCCAGATCCCGCCGGTGAGATAATGCATCGAATCGTCATCAGTACCTTTTGCTATCTTTGATAAAGGACGATATTTTTTTATCAGCTCATTCCTATAGAGCACCTGCGGAAACAATCACGATCAAGGCGCTGATAAACCAGTGAATGATGAACCCATACAGGAACGACCCGGTCCTCCAGGCTACCCATCCAAAAGCAAATCCTCCGAAAATAGTGCTCAGCGTCTCTATGGGGGGTTTCCCCAAATGAGCAATAGCAAAAGGTACCGCCTGGATCCAGAGCGCATCCGCTCCATATTTTCTGGCATACCCAAACAGCAGCCAGCCCCGGAAGAGATACTCCCAGCCGAACAGCTCCAGGGCTTTTTTCCAGACCAGCCCTTCCTGGGAGTACCCGTAGTAGCGCTGCATCGTGCTGGTATGGGCACCAAGATACCAGATTATTGGTGCCATTAGAACGATCCCCAGTAGCGTAAACGTTATCCCTATTTTCCAGTCCCCGAGCCCAAAACCATACCTGTCAGGCGCTTCCTTGAATACAAATACAGTAACACCTATCGGTATGATAATGTACAGGAGGATACTGTCAGTGTAGTAGTGACCCGTGGGATTATAGTAATAACCCACTATCAGGGAAAGAGTGCTGATTACGGTAATGACCCCTATTTTCCAGTCGATATTCAACCGTGAACCGAGAAGTTTTTTGATCATATTCAGATAATGACTTGTGTCCTAATTACACATTTCTCAGTCAGGATACCTTATAAGCATATCACAGGGCAGCTCACTTGAATTATCTTGTGAGGAATTCAGTTCAACTTACCATTCCCGAAAATCAGAATCCCAGATATCCCCTAATCTTCTTATCCAGGGATAATGACCGCACAGTCTTATTCTGGGCGCAGGACAAAAATTGAATAGGGCTGTTGTTGAGAACTTATTCTAATGGGCAGGCCCAGCGTGCTGTCTATGCTTTTTGCGAAATAGATGTGCCTATCAAATATCATCCACCATTTGCTTCAATCTTAATCTTTCATTTAGCGCTTATCACTTCCGCAATCTATCATATAATCCTCGAAGAAGACCCATTGCAGATTCTACTTAGTGCCTGATTCAAGCGATGATTGACATCAAACCCTTATTAATTCAAATCGCTTCCCAGTATATCCTGGACCCCAATGGCGCCCATGGTTTAAGTCATTGGGGGCGCGTGCTTGAAAACGGCCTAAGCCTGGCAGATATAGAAGGCGGCGACATCACCGTGATCCATCTGTTCGCGATCTTTCACGACGCCTGCCGTCACAATCAAACCGTCGATCCCGGGCACGGAGCCCGCGGCGCAGCCCTGGTAGAAGAACTGCTCGGGGATCTCAGGCTGGTAAACAGGAAACAACTCGATCTCTTGACACAAGCCTGCCGAGAACACACAGACGGAAAGACCCAGGCGGATCTGACCGTGCAGATCTGCTGGGATTCAGATCGGCTGGACCTGGCCAGGGTCCATATTGAACCTGATCCCCGCTGTCTCTGCACAGACGCAGCCAAAACGGATCGCCTCCGCGAGTGGGCCAATCAACGAGCTATCGCTAAATACATCCCGCCCTACGTGAATATCCAATGGAAACCGTTATTCATTCGCTGATCATTTAGACTTAACCGAAAAACCTCCCGAGTTGAACTAACTTATATGCAAGAAAAAACCAGTTGAACTACTCCCGGTCTAACAAAACAGTATTGCCATTTCTCAGCAAGCTTATCCGGCTTCGTGCTATACTCAGATAGGTGAACATTCTTATTATTTAGGCAGGCTGAATTTATCCATGAATATAATGAAATACTGCCCCGAGTGCTACAAGGAGCTGCCACCGAACGCGACTAGCTGCCCCTTCTGCGGCTATAAGATAGGAAACGACCAAGAAGCAGCCCCGACAGGAATACTCAAAACTCCCAGTATCGATTCGTACATTCCTCCCGAACAAACTTTATTGAGTTTGCTGCTTTTGATAATTTTCTTCTGGGGTCTTAATATTTCCATTACAGCACTGCCAATCTTCCTTGACGCCGGCACGACCCGTAATCTGATCATCGCCGGGGTCATTTCTCAGGTTTTCACCCGAGCACTGATTGGCATTTGGGCAGTCGAAGAAATCTCCCTTAAAAAGGACTCCACACTAAACAATAAGATCAGCGGGTTCCTGCTGGCGTTCATACCCATTGGCGATATATTTTCCGCCCTGCAGGCATCCAGGACTGCGATCCGGAAGAACCGCTTAGCCGTTTTATCTACAGCCAGCGTTGGAGCGGTCCTGATCATGTCCCTGATGCTCTACGCGACTTCTGACCAGCTCTCGGCTCTTATCAATGGCCGAGGTATCGCACCAACACCAGGTACTGTTCCTGTTGCCACAATCAGCATTGCAGAAGGAACAGCAACTCCCAACCCGACTGCGACCACCCGCGCATATATTAACGGTTGCAGGAATCCGCTGTCCGTTTCTCTGGACGAGGAAGGGAAAGATATTGAAGTCTGCGGAAAGATCACAAACTTCGGTATTATCGAGTGCGAATCCTGCCCGCAGGGCTTTTATTCCTTTGTAAAACTGAACAGCGGCTTTCAAATCGTTTCTTATGAGTGGCGCTTTACATACGTCTGGCTCGGTAAGTGCGTCCGGGTATCAGACACTGTAGAAATTCTAGGGGATTCTCCTATCTTTGTCTACAACAAATCAGAAGGCTGCTCAGGGGATGCATGCATCACTGACAACGAGGGCGGACTCGTAGATGACAGCCAGGTCTATTTCAAAGAATTCACCGGCTGCAGGTAGGTTGCAGTTTATAACCACACCGTATCTCAAACAACCTGCTCAAAAAGAAAGTTACCAGGGAATCTTCATATCGGATTCCCTGTTTCATATATGCTGGTAAAACTATACTGAGAATCACCCGACACATGGGGCACAACAAAAGAAGAATGTTATTATTATCTAGTCGAAAGCCCTAGAACCAGCAAAAGCTAATGCATATGAAAAATCTCTTTCAAAGCAGCCTTCTGCGTAAAATATTCAGCCTGGAAAACCTGTTAGCCGTCCTCCTGGCCCTGGTCTTGATCGCCATCTATATAACCACAGCGGAAAACGCTCCCCTGTGGGTTTACCAGGGATTCTAATGAGCGTACAGACCATCTTAATGCTGATCGCACTCTCTCTGGCTCTAGGTCTGCTAGCAAGCAAATGGCAGAGAACCAATTTGCTTATGGTGGCCAGCATCATCCTGCTGTACTGGCTCCAGCCGGAAACCAGCTTGCGCTACCTCGGTTTCTGGATGCCTGCCTTCAGCATCTCACTGATCATCTTAGCCTGGATGGCAACCACCCCCGCAGTGATCCGCAAGCAGCCGCAGACCACCAGGACAATCGCCATCGTTATTACCCTGATCGGATTGATGGGCGCCTTGAAATACCTGGACCCGGACCAACTGCTGGGCTTCAACAGATCACCCGGGTTCCTGTCGGTGCTGCTTTTTTTATCCGCGATAGGGTTCATTTCCTTTGTTTGGAGCAGATGCCAGCTGAAAGGTGAGGTCTGGCCCTGGGCAGTTTTTGCGATCCTGCTGGGCCTGTTCATTGTTCTGAAAACTCCTCAGCTCACTCGGAAAGCCAGTGAGGTCTGGAGGTTTCTTGCAGGTCAATCCCCCGCCCTGGCTTCGGCCGCCGAATTTCAATGGCTGGGCTACTCGTATATCGCTTTCAGGCTTCTCCATACAGTTCGCGACAGACAAGCGGGGCGGCTTCCCGAAATCGCTCTGAACGAATACCTGGCCTATGTTGTCTTTTTTCCTTCTCTGTTGGCAGGGCCAATTGCCAGAGTCACTCAAGTCCTGGACGACCTCAAACAACCAGGCAAGCAACTGCCCGATGATATTTTCCGGGGCAGCCAGCGGATAGTCACCGGACTGTTCAAGAAATTCGTACTGGCAGACAGCCTGGCGGTCTTTGCACTCAGTTCTCAGAACGCCCTCCAGCCGATTGCCCGCTCGGGGTCCTGGATCCTGCTATACGCTTACTCCCTGCAAATCTACCTTGATTTCAGCGGCTATACCGATATCGCCATTGGCCTGGCGCGCTTGTTGAGTATCCAGCTTCCCGAAAACTTTAACCACCCTTACCTGAAACCCAATCTGACCCAGTTCTGGAACAACTGGCACATGACGCTGACCAATTGGTTCCGGGCATATTTTTTCAATCCTCTTTCAAGAGGCTTACGAAAGAAAAAGCTGCCAGCCGTATTGATCCTGCTGGTCACGCAGGTTTCAACCATGGTCCTGGTCGGGTTGTGGCATGGAATTACTCCCGCCTTTACAATCTGGGGACTGTGGCACGGATTGGGCTTGTTAATCCAAAATCGCTGGTCCTCCTGGATTAAAAAATATCTGCCGCCATCCGGCCAGCGGCCCGGATTGCAAAAAGCCCTGGATGCGCTGGGCATGATAGTCACCTTCCATTACGTAACCCTGGGCTGGGTCTGGTTTGTCCTTCCCACTCCCAGCGCGGCCTGGAACTTCCTGCAGCAACTAATTTGACACAACTTATGAAAGAAAAAATCAATCCTCTCCGCCTGCTGCTAAAAACCACCCTGGCAATCGCCCTGGTTGCTTTTATACTCGTCCCACTGATTGGGGACTCGATCGGTAAGGTGAGCCTGTACAATACCTTCTTCCCGGGCCGGAGCCGTCTCCCCTACAGCGACTACCCCGAGCAGGCCTACAATCTGAGCCTCTACAATCTAGAAGCCATGTTTGCGTCTCACCAAGTGTCAAAACACAACCCACAAACCTCTGCGTACAGGGTCTTTATTCTGGGAGATTCCTCTGTCTGGGGTACGTTGTTGGAACCTGCTGATACCATTGCCGGTCAGCTTGACCGACTGGAACTCACAGGTCCCGGTGAAGCCCCTGTCCACTTCTACAACCTGGGTTATCCTACACTTTCTCTCACCAAAGACCTGTTGCTTCTTGATAAAGCCCTGGATTATGATCCTGACCTGATCATCTGGATGATCACACTTGAATCATTCCCGGCAGATAAACAGCTGACTTCACCACTCGTAGAGAACAACTCAGCCGCAATTTCCAGGCTGATCGCTGCATACCACCTGGAGCCTGTGCTAGGAAGCGGCCGGCCTCAGGAACGATCTTACTGGGAGAGAACCCTCTTTGGGCAGCGCCGCAACCTGGCTGATATTTTCCGGCTGCAGCTCTACGGTGTAATGTGGGCCATCACAGGGATCGATCAATACTATCCTCCAGACTACGAAAAAGCCGCCCGCGACCTGACAGAAGATAAATCCTATCACGGCTGGAACCCCGGCGAAATGACGGAAGATGACCTGACATTAGGGGTACTGCTGGCGGGTAAGCAGGCAGCGGATGAAGTGCCTATTCTTATTGTCAACGAACCTATTTTGATCAGCGAGGGTCTGAACAGTGACATCCGCTACAACTTCTATTATCCAAGATGGGCCTATGACCAGTACAGGCAGATGGTAAATGAATTTTCCCAAGCCCACGATCTTAACTACCTAGACACCTGGGATATCGTGCCGGAAAGTTATTTCACCAATACTGCCATTCACACGAACCCGGCAGGTGTTCGCATCCTGGCAGAATCGCTTATCGATCCCGTTCTTGAGGTCATCCAGCTTGAAAAATGAACATTTCTTTCTTTGCCGACATTAATTAGTCATCGCTTGTCCCCTCTTCGAGAATCCGCGGCACGCGGGATAAATCCGCACACCTCATTCATATGCAGTTGATGGTAAGATGCCCTAATAACCCAAGTCTATCTACCTGTGAACAGCGGAGCCTTTTTGATTATAATAAGGACTGCTTTCAGGAAAAACAAGGAGACTGTCTCGTGTCAAACAAGCAATTCCCAGGCAAGAAATTCACATTGATCATGATCGCTCTTCTGCTGGTTGCTTTCGTAAGTGCCTGCCAGCCGACGAGCACGCCCGCAAATGCAATCGAAAATTACCTGCAAGCTCTGGCTGATAAAGATCAAACAGCAGCCATAGCCAATTCTTGCGCTGATTGGGAAATGGACGCTCGTGCCGAGGGGGCGTCTTTCATCAACGTTGAGGTGGGTCTTGAAGATCTTTCCTGCCAGACGCAAAGCCAATCCGATTCCAAAGCAACCGTTACCTGCGACGGAAGATTCGTCTTCAGCTACGATGCTGGAGAGGACCAGGAACTTGTGCTGAACGGGCGCCTTTTTTCAACAATTAAAGAAGGCGGAGAATGGCGCATGTGCGGTTATCAATAATCCCTGCTTAAGGGTACATTATTCGTATCGAAGGCAGCTAGATGCTTAAAAAACAACCATTACTGACTTTGCTGATCCTAACAGCGGCGCTGGTAACAGGATCCTGCAGCAGGGGAACAGACTCCGTGGAATCCGATTTGGACCCAATCCCAGCTTTAGCCGAAACACTCCCAACCCAGATCCCGGAGGGGGATCCCAAACCCCCTGCGGCCAACCCTAGCGCTCAAGGAACGCCTGAGAACACAGCTCACCCCACTGCTACGCCCGATAACCGCCTGACACCCGAAAACTGGCAGGATTGGCCGGTGATCCCAACCCTATCACCAGCAATGATCGAGGTCTACAACAGAGGAATTGAGCTCGGCAACCGGGAAAATGCTTTTTCAAAGGTGGGGGACTGCCAGATCATCCCGGAAGTTTTCCTGGGGATCTTCGATGATGTGACTTATTCTCTTCCGGAAGGGATGGAGTATCTGCAGGATACCCTTGACCGTTTTCAGGGGTCCTTCGCACGGGAGGGCTATGCACTCAAAGGCGGCTTTGTTTTCCCAACGGTCTTTTCTCCCCTCCGGGCAGACAGCTCCGTTTGTGATCCCGGGGAGACCCCTCTAGAATGCGAACTCAGAGTGCAGCGGCCTGCTTTCGTGCTCATCAGCATGGAATTCCGCTATGATGGCAGAACAGCCGAAACACATGAATTCTATCTCCGGAAAGCGGTTGAATATGCGCTCTCCAGAGGAATCATTCCCATTGTCGCAACCAAGGCCGATAATTTTGAGGGCGATCACAGTCTGAACAGAACAACCGCCCAGATAGCTTA
Source organism: Anaerolineales bacterium (assembly GCA_024763275.1). Classification (GTDB taxonomy): domain Bacteria; phylum Chloroflexota; class Anaerolineae; order Anaerolineales; family UBA11858; genus B10-G9. Next base: position 20,850 of record JANTFT010000036.1, read on the forward strand.
TGAGTACGAAATCCCGCTTTGGAATTACTGGCGGGCAGTTCAGTTTTTGCCCAACCATGGGATCGACTGGGAAAGAGACAGCTACGGTTTTCACGTCACACCCGAGGCCTGGTTGGTCCGCAGCGAGACCTTCTTACAGGTGCTGGACTCGCTGGTAAATGACCTTGAAGCCAACCAGCAGACAGGAAATTGACCTATGAGAACTACCGCCAAGCCAACCAGACACGCCGAATACCTGGTTTTCTGCATGCTTATCTTACTGGCGTCTACCATGTTGGGATGCCGCCCGGATAATCAGGAAACACCCGATCTATCAGATGCGCCTGCAATCGCTGAGCTACCCGTCCAGCAAGCTGAGTCAGAAACACAACCAGCCAGCACAACAGGCGAACCTGAACCCACCACGACTCCAACGCCTCTCCCGACCTTCAATCTTTCCTCTGTGGAGGATTGGGGTTCAGGTCAACTGGTTTTTGATATCAGTGAGCGCAGTTTTGGGGATATCAAACATCAAGGAATCTATCTGGCAGACCTGGTTAGCGGCGAAATCCAGGAACTCATCGGCGAGGGATTCCAGCTGCTGGATTTATCCCCGGAATACCAGCAATTGTTGGTCAGCAACGGGAAGTCACTGCTGACCATCCAGCTTGACAATCTAAGTACCAGCGAGATCAGCGACAGCTATTTTCAGGCATCACCCTCCGGTGCGGTCTGGGACAAATCCACCAATGCGATCTATTTCGTCTCTTCCAGCAGCGAAGGAACTGCCCTGCGTCGCTACCAACCATCTACAAATATTTACAGCCTGGTCAGCAGCGATGGACCGATCTCGGTATTATATTCCTCAGACGACACAGTGGTTTGGGGACAAGGATCCTGCGACCAATTTGGCGATTGCAACTACCTATCTTTGATCTGGTCAGCTGGTTCAGGCGAGGTGCTGGCTTCCCGCCAGCTGAAGGACGCGCTGCTGCTTCCCTGCCAAACGGGCCTTGATTATGTCTACGCGAAAAGAGATAAAAATGACGGCCTGAGCTTCCATATCCAGTCTCTTGCCGAAGACACGGAAATAATCTTCTGGTCGTTGAATACGGAATACGCTGATTGTGCCTGGTCCCCCAACCAGAGGGAAATTGCAGTCACATTGATAGATCGAGGTTGGTATTCAGGCGTCATCCAGCAATACCACTTGCAAATTCTCAAGCCCGAACAAAGCCAGATCCTCGACCTATCCTTTGTCCAAGATGTCATGGATCGGGTCACCTGGTCGCCTGATGGGAAATATATCGCCTACACAGGCACCACCCAGAACGATTCCGGCTATAGGGTTGGTCTGGGTTTTCTGGATACTGAAGAGATGGAAACCGCCAGGCTTGAAAACCTATCAAATTTCCAATCAGAAAGTTATCTGAGTGTAAACCATCTTTTCTGGCTTCCTCAAGGAATCATCGCAAGCCTCCCTTGAGGAAATCAATCAATTAACAGATAAGGAAGCGGTATGGATTCTGAAATCATCAAAACATTAGGGAATTTTATTTCCTCAGAAATTCTCGGTCAACCTGACAGGAAAATTGATAGGGACGAAAAACTGATATCAAGCGGATTGATCGATTCCTTAAGTCTGGTGGATATCGCCCTTTTCGTGGAGGAGCAATTCGGCGTTCTAGTCGACGACACGGAACTGAATGCGGACACCTTTGATTCCCTGCACGAGCTGGAAGAGCTCATCCTTTCCCGCCAGGTATGAACAAAACCTTTTCAAGCACTTTGCTTGAGCACGTTACAAAAACTCCCGACAAAGCCAGCATTTACTTTCTGGAAGCGGGCGCTGAAGACCGGACCCTTACTTATCAAATACTATTTGAGGATGCAGCTGTTTTCGCTGACAAACTTCAGCAGGAAGGGATTCTCCCCGGGGAAGTGGTTGTGTTGATCATCGATTACCGGGTGGAATTGCTGGCGGGTTTCTGGGGCGCGGTGCTTCAGGGAGCGATCCCTTCTATCCTGCCCTTCCTGACCGAAAAGCTCAATCCTGAACGCTATCTGGCAGACCTCACTTCTCTGATATCGGTTACAAAACCAGCGGCTGTAATCACTTATTCTGATTTCAAATCTATAGTGGAAAAAGCCATTCAACCAGGATCGTCAGTGCGCTCGATCCTTTACCTGGAAGATATCCTGGGGTCGGAACCAGATGTCAACGAATCCTTTCCAGGCCTCAACCGCAATCCGGATGACATAGTTCTCCTGCAGCACTCCTCTGGAACTACCGGCCTCCAGAAGGGTGTTGCCCTTTCCCATCAGGCTGTCTTTAACCAGCTCCAATCATTAAGTGAGTCGATTCGCCTGAATCCAGCCGAAGACGTGGTTGTCTCCTGGCTGCCTCTTTACCACGATATGGGTTTAATTGCAGGTTTTCTTCTCCCGATCCTCTCGGGAATACCCCTGGTGCTGATGTCGCCCTTCGATTGGGTTCGGGCTCCCTACCGCCTGCTTCAATCAGTATCCCGCTATCAAGGCACTCTCAGCTGGATGCCGAATTTTGCATACAACTTCTGTGCCCGGAAGATCCGCGACCGGCACCTTGATGGCGTTGATCTATCAACCTGGAGGGCGGTCATCAACTGCTCCGAACCGGTGCGTTGGGAAAGTCACCAGGCTTTTTTCGAGAGGTTCAAAGACTGCGGATTGGCACCAGAGGCTCTGCAAACCTCCTATGCCATGGCGGAAAATACCTTTGGTGTCACCCAGAGCACTCTGGGCGAGGAACCCCGCATCCAGCGGATCGATCGGGAAAGCTTCCTGGAAAGCGATCTCATCATCCCTGCAGAGGACGGCAACCCGCATCTGGTGATGATGTCCTCGGGAAGACCGCTAGACAACACGCAAATCCGGGTCCAGGATCCCCATGGCAAAGTCCTGCCTGAAAACACAATCGGGGAAATCGCTCTCCAAAGCAGCTGCATGCTGAATGAGTACTACCGGCGCCCAGACATCACAGAAAAATCCTTCCAGGACGGCTGGTTCCTGACCGGTGATTACGGCTACCTGTCCGGAGAGGAAATCTTCGTGACGGGCAGGAAAAAAGACCTGATCATTGTTGGCGGCAAAAACATCTATCCTGGTGATTTAGAGGAACTGATCTATGAGATTCCCGGCATTCATCCAGGGCGGGCAGTCGTCTTTGGCCTCTTCAACGAGGATCTGGGCACAGAGGATGTGGTAGCAATCGCGGAAGCGGACGATCCAGATCCACTTGCCAAACAAGAACTGGCTGATCGCATACGGGCTCACGTCACCCAGAACTCCCCTGTTTCTCTGCGTTTCGTGGAAATCACCGGCCCGAATTGGATCATCAAGACTTCCAGTGGAAAGGTTTCCCGCAGTGCAAACAAGGAAAAATACATCCTGGAAAAAGGGCTGGCGTGAGATAAACAATACCGGAATATCCCTTGCACTTAATTACAGATTCCCATTCCTTAAAGAACAAACAATACCGAAATTCCCGCAAGCTCTCTGCCCGGGCTTCGCTGCATCAGCGCTTCAGCACCAGCGAGATTGGCTGGTACAGCTGGGTGTTCAGACATCTGGGAATCAAGCCGGGTGACCAAGTCCTGGAAATCGGCTGCGGTCCGGCATATCTCTGGCAAGAGACAGATCAGGCAGTACCCTCCAGCTGCCAGATAGCCCTCTCGGATCTCTCCAGAGGCATGCTGGAAGAGGCTAGAGAGGCCCTGGCCGACTCAAACCAGTTCAACTACAGTCAACTCAACGCCTCGGCTCTACCTTTCTCTGGGAGCGTTTTCGACATCGTGATCGCCAATCACGTGATCTATCATCTAGCAGATATCCCTGAAGCCCTGAGGGAAATTCGGCGCGTTTTACGCCCGGGAGCGCGCCTGTACGCCGCCACGAATGGCCAGTCCCATTTGCGGGAAATCAAGGAATGGCAGCAGCTCTTCGCACCTGGTGGGAGCAAGGGCAGCTGGGGAACGCGGACTACAAATTTCAGCCTGGAAAACGGAGGGGAAATTCTCAACCGCTGGTTTTCGGACATCACTCTCCATACCCATCCGGATCAGCTGGCGGTTACCGAAGCAGCCCCTATCATCCGCTATATCAACACCTACCTGGATGCCGAACTGGATCAAAAGATCAGCAAGGATCTTGAACAATTCCTCAACGAAAAACTGGAGAAAGAAGGCAGCATCAGGCTCACAAAACAAACCGGGTTGTTCGTTGCGGTTAAACGTTGAAACGGATGTTGAGGATATCACCATCCTGAACCAGATAGTCCTTGCCTTCCAGCCTCAGAGTCCCTCGTTTTCTAGCCTCTGCCAGGGATCCAGCATCCACGAGGTCCTGATAGGAAATCACTTCGGCGCGGATAAACCCCCGGGCCAGGTCAGAATGGATCGTACCGGCCGCCTCTACCGCGGTAGCCCCCTGGCGGATGGTCCAGGCCCGGACCTCATCTTCCCCTACGGTAAAAAATGACTGCAGCCCCAGCAGCTGATAGCTCAACCGGACCATGCGGTTCAAACCTGGTTCTGTGATTCCATATTCAGACATGAACATTTCCGCGTCAACCTGGGGCAGCTGGGAAATTTCCATTTCCAGCGCGCCATGCAAACAGACAACTTTTTGTGATTCTGTTTCACCCAGGGAAAAGTCTGCCGGGTTTTCACTGCCCTCGTCTCCTACATTAAGGGCTATCAAGGCGGGTTTCGCGGATAGGAATTGGAATCCGCGGAGGATTTTCAATTCCCCCTCACTCAGCTCCATCTCGCGGATGGGCCGTTCCTCTTCCAGGAAATCCTTGACCCTCTCCAACAGCTCAAATTCCGTTTGATCCTGGGCTCTTTCCGGGTAAGTGCCTTTTCTTTCAAGGTCATGCGCCAGGCGCTCCAACCTTTTTTCCACGATGTTCAGGTCGGATATCAAGAATTCAAAATCCAGGGCAGTCAGGTCGCGAAGCACATTGACGTTTCCCTGGGGATGAGGGACTCGCTCATCCTCAAAGGCTCGCACAACATGCAGCAGAGCATCACTCCGGGAAATTGTGTTCAACAGCTCACCGCTCAGGGAACCATCTTTTCCCGCGCCAACCCGCAAGCCTGCCACGTCGACGTACTTCACCCGGGCGTAAGTGGTCTTCTTTGGTTTGAACATCCCTGATAACACATCCACGCGAG
>JANTFT010000037.1 GCA_024763275.1 Anaerolineales bacterium
AGATCGCTGACTGGCTAAATTTGGTAAAATGTGAAGGTGGTATTGTAGTGTAGAGAATGACGATAAAAGGAGTAATAGCTATGAGTAAAAAGAATCTTGGAATCAAACCTTTAGGTGCCCGCGTTGTCATCCAGACTCTGGAAGAGGAAAACAGAACTGACAGTGGTTTATACATTCCGGACACCGCTAAAGAGAAACCCCAGACCGGTAAGGTTATCGCAGTGGGTGAGGGAACTGAGGAAGTCACCATCACCGTTAAAGAAGGCGAAAAGGTCCTCTTCCCGAAGTACACCGGCACCGAGATCAAACTGGGCGGGGAAACTTACCTGATCATGGACTTTGAAAAGGTCCTGGCTGTGCTCGACTGAACAATCACATGACTGATTCTTCCGAGAAGGTTTACCAGTGTATCATCATCGGTTCCGGCCCTGCGGGACTGTCTGCTGCCCTTTATGCGGCCAGGGCGGACCTGGCACCAATTGTCCTCTCAGGCATGGATCTGGGTGGGCAGGTCTCAAAGACTGATAACATTGAGAATTACCCGGGTTTTGTGGATGGGATCCAGGGACCGGACCTGGTGGCTAGCTTCCAACAGCAGGCTGAAAGGTTCGGTGCGGAGATTGTTTACGATTCTGCTACCGCGGTGGATCTTTCCCAGCGGCCCTTCAAGGTAACCACTTACGGTGGTGAATACCTGGCTGAGGCATTGATCATAACCACAGGGGCGTCCGTCCGGGAATTGGGGGTGTCGGGTGAACGGGAGTTTACCGGCAAAGGTGTTTCCTACTGTGCTACCTGTGATGGCCATTTCTTCAAGGAGAAGGATTTGATCGTGGTAGGCGGTGGGGACAGTGCCCTCAAGGAAGGCATTTTCCTGACCCGCTTTGCCAAAGCGGTCACCATCGTCCACCGCCGTGATGAGCTGCGGGGAGGGGTTTATCTGGCTAACAAAGCCAAGGAAAATCCTAAGATCGATTTTATCTGGGATACAGTTATCACAGAAGTCATTGGTGATGACACTGTCAACGCGGTCCGTTTGAAGAATGTCAAAACCGGCCAGGAAGAGGTCCGGGATATTGACGGAGTTTTCGTCTTCATTGGCCATGATCCCAACACAGAACTGTTCAAGGATCAGCTGGAAATGGATGAAAACGGCTATCTGGTAGTGGACCAGCATATGCATACCAATCTGCCGGGTGTTTTCGCTGCCGGTGAAGTGTGCGATCCCCACTTCCAGCAGGTAGTCATTTCCGCTGGGATGGGAGCCGCTGCTGCCATGGAAGCGGTGGAATACCTGGAAGATCAGGAAGACTGACCGCCTGGATTGGATTATGATCGATGGGTTTGTCCCGGATCAAAGCTACCAAAAAAAACTCAGGATGATCATCCTGAGTTTTTTTTATTATTGATTTGCTCTGAGCTGCCAGGTGCTAGATTTCTTCTAATGCTCGCATAGCGTTGAAGGCGGCGATGCTGACTTCGATGATATCCGGGGAAGGTTCGCTGGTAGTCAGCCGCTGCAGGGCCAGGTTTGGCCTGATGATGATCCTGACCAGGGGGTTGGCCTGGTTGTCTGCTGTCCAGCGCAGGTACTCATAGGCAACGCCTGCCAGCACGGGCAGCAGCAGGATCCGGCTGAGTAACCGCCAGGCCAGGGTCATTGGTCCCAGGGCTGTGAACAGGAACACAGAGAGGAGAACTACGATCAGCAGAAAAGCTGTGCCGCAGCGGGGATGCTCCAGGCTGTATCCTTTGACAACCTCGGGCTGCAATTCAGCACCATTCTCGAAAGCATTGATGACCTTATGCTCCGCGCCATGGTAGCGGAAGACCCGTTTGACTTCCTCCATCTGCCCAATCCCCCACATATAGGCGAGCAGGAATACCAGCCGCACAAATCCTTCCAGCAGGTTTCCTATCCAGGGCTTCCAGCCCAGCAGGCGTTCCACTGCCTGCCCTATGCCAGCAGGGATCAGGAAGAATATCAGAATAGCAATTCCCAGAGAAGCAAAGAAGGTCAGGAATAGGGCAGGACCTTCCAGCTTATCGTCTTCCCCGGTTTGGGTGTTGGCGGAAATAGTCAGCGCGCGCATACCCAGGATCAGGGCATCGTAAAGTCCAATCAAGCCCCGCAAGAAGGGAATCTTCATGATCTTGCTCTGATAGATCTTGTTGAGGGGTTCAGTGTGAACTTTGATGTCACCTTCCGGGGTGCGCATGGCGATGGCTGCGGCTTTTTTGCCCCGCATCATCACGCCTTCTATTACAGCCTGGCCGCCGTAGTTCGGCAGTTTTGTCTCTGTTTGGTATTGTGATCTCATTGTGTTAGATTGAAGAAGAAGTGGACCAGAGCTTCAATTCCTTTGTAGAATGTTGGGAGGTGGATTTTTTCGTTGGGGCCGTGCATGTTGTCGCTAGGTAGGCCAAATCCGATATTGACTGAGTCGACTCCCAGCTCGTGCTGGACGTGGACCACAACGGGAACGCTGCCCCCTTCCCGCTTGAAGATAGGAGCTTTTCCCCAGGCCGACTTGGCTGCTTCAACATAAGCCTGGACCCATTTTGAATTGCGGTCGCTGATTGAAGGAAATTCCTTGGACATCTGGGTCAGCTCCCAGGTGACGGTCTCAGGTGCGTTTTCCTCTAAGTATTCTGTAAATTGCTCGTAAACCTCAACGGGATCCTGATTGGGAACCAGACGGCAGGAGACCTTGGCCATGGCATAAGCAGGCAGGACTGTTTTTTGTCCCTCACCGATGAACCCCGAGTAGAGACCGTTGATTTCCAGGGTTGGTCGGGCGCCGGTCCGCTCCAGAGCGCTGTAGCCTTCTTCTCCCCAGAGGGCCTTTACACCGCCCTGTTCCAGATAGAACTCCTCATCGATGGGCAGTTTGCTCAATTCCTCCCGCTCTTGCTTGCTGAGGGGCAGAACTTTGTCGTAAAAACCCTTCAGGGTCACCCGGCCTTTGTCATCGTGCAGGCCGGACAGCAGGTCAGCCATTACTTGAGCTGGATTGTGGATAGCCCCCCCGAAGGTTCCGGAATGCATGTCCTGTTTAGGCCCCTGGACACGGAGCTCGAAATAGGCGATGCCACGCAGAGCATAGGTAATGGTTGGTAGATCCGGCGCCTGCATCCCGGTATCCGGGTTAAGGAAGAAATCGCAGGCCAGCATTTCTTTATGGTCCTTAATGAACCCTTCCAGATGCGAGCCGCCAATCTCTTCTTCCCCTTCAATGAGGAATTTCACGTTTACAGGCAGCTCTCCAGTGTTTTGGATGGCTTCGATGGCGCTGAAAGTGGCAATGATCTGGCCCTTCATATCCGTCGCCCCGCGGGCGAAAAGGTCCTCACCTACCTGAGTGGGGGTGAAGGGGTCGGAATTCCATTCCTCGATAGGGTCCTCAGGCTGGACATCGTAGTGGCCGTAGATCAGTGCGGTTGGTTTGTCCTTCCCGGCGCTCAGGTTTTCCGCATAAACGATGGGATGGCGGGGGGTGGGGTATATCTCCACCCTGGTCATTCCCAGTGATATCAACTCCCTCTTCAACCACTCAGCGGCTTTCTTAATGTCCCCGGCTCGCTCCGGATCAGTGGAAACGGAGGGGATGGAAATGATTTCCTTCATCTTTTCCAGGGACTGGATTTTATGACCCTGGATGTATTCCAGGGCTTTTTGGCGGTGATCCGACATGAGGTTATACCTCCCTGTTTCTTTTTCTAGAAGAATGCACTGGTAGATTTTACCGCATCCCGGCTGGACTGGGTACTGCCCCCGCGAGAAATGCCTGGTTTTTCATAAGGACCAGTTTAATTCCCCAGAGCGGGAAACTCCTTTACATGTATAATGTTTGACACCCTTTTGTGGGATATTGGTCAATGTTTCATCTCGAATGTTTTGCCTTCTGCCCGGTCTCAGGTAAAATTGAGAATAATTTGGATTCGTACATCAAGAGTTGACTGGTAAAATATCGAGATAGATTCCTTTCAATTTAGGCAGACAGAGGTTAGTTTATGAACAATTACCAGGAATACCTCCAGGCTGAAACCGTCGCTGAAGCTCTTGAACTCCTCGCCGGGAGTTCAAGATCGACAGCCGTTGTCGCCGGGGGGACTGATTTGCTGCTGGAGCTTCGACAGGGCCGCCATCCCAAGGTCGATCGGCTGGTGGACGTCTCCGGCATAGAAAGCTTGCGGATGATTTCCAGAGATGGCGACCTGATAACCATCGGCGCAGGGGTGACGCATAAAGAGATCATCTCCAGCCCGCTGCTGCAGGAGCATGCTCGCTGCGTCGTAGAAGGCTGCGGCTTGATTGGAGGCCCCCAGGTTCGCAATGTCGCGACCATCGGCGGGAATGTCGCCCATGCCCTGCCGGCAGGTGACGGGACAGTCTCTCTCCTGGCGCTGGACACTGAGGTTGAGCTGGTCTCAGCTCAGGGCTCTACCTGGCAGCCGCTGATTGAGATCTTCGCCGGCCCCGGGAAGGTGAATTTTGACCGCTCGAAAACCCTGCTGACTGGCTTCCGATTCGCTGCCCGGGGAGACCGGGAAGCTTCAGCTTTCCAGCGGGTGATGAGACCTCAGGGGGTAGCGATAGCCATTCTGAACATGGCTGCCTGGGTTAAGCTTGCTGGGTCAGGCGCTATTGAGCGGGCCCGGATCTCCTGCGGGCCTGCTGGTCCCAAACCTTTCCGGGCGCAGAAAACGGAACAGTTCCTGGCTGGTAAGAAGTGGGATGAAAACAGCTTCCAGCAAGCTTCGGAAATACTGGCAGGCGAAGTGAACCTCAGGACAAGTCCTCATCGGGCGACCAAAGAATACCGCCATCTCCTGCTTCCAGTGCTGCTGAAAAAAGTGCTGGACAGTGCAGTGGGAAGAGCAGAACAATAAACGGTTGAGAAGAGAGAGGTTAGATGACCAACATCACTATTAACGTAAATGGAAAAGAGCACAACCTGGACATCAAAGCTGATGAGATGTTAGCGGATGTCCTGCGCAACCGGTTGGGGCTGACAGGTACAAAGATTAGCTGTGGTGAAGCGGAATGTGGGGCCTGTACGGTTCTGGTTGATGGTGCGCCTATTCTTTCCTGCAACTATCCAGCAGTTAAGGCCCAGGGGAAGTTGGTGACCACTATTGAGGGGCTTGCCAAAGACGATGAGCTGCACCCCCTCCAAGAAGCATTTATCAAACAAGGGGCAGTTCAATGCGGCTTTTGTACTCCAGGCCAGATCATGACAGCGGCAGCACTGTTGAATGAAATCCCAGAACCCACTGACGCTGATATAGAATATGCCCTCAACGATACTTTATGCCGCTGCGGCACCTATCCGATGATCACCAAGGCCATCCACGCAGCTGCGGACAAGATCAATCGTGGTTCAGATATCGAGTACCCTAGCTTTGATTTTGGCGGCGGTTATCAGGTGGTCGGCCAGGTCGTTCCTCGGCCTGAAGCCCGGCAGAAGGTCACCGGGGAAGCTATATATACGGATGATATCAGCTTCCCGGGGATGCTGTTTGGAGCAGCTCTGCGGGCTGGTATTCCCCACGGGATCGTGAAAGAACTGGACATTCACAAGGCGCTCGCTTTGCCTGGTGTCCAGGCTGTGCTGACTGCCGCTGATATACCCGGCAGGGTTAATCACGGGTTGATTATCCAGGATTGGCCGGCGCTGGTAGGAGTGGGAGAGAAGGTTCGCTACGTTGGCGACGCTGTGGCTGTGGTTGCGGCAGAAACATGGGAGATTGCCCGCCAGGCGCTGGAGCTGATCGATCTGGAGATTGAACCCCTTCCTGTGGTCACCAACGCGGTGGACGCAAAGAAAACAGACTCCCCCCTGGTGCATGAAAGCGGCAACTTGCTGAAACACATCAAGGTCGATAAAGGGGATATTAAGAAAGGTTTTGAGGAATCCGAGGTCATCTTTGAGGATACCTTTTTCACACCCCATTATGAGCATGCCTTTATGGAGCCGGAATGCAGCATTGCCCGTCCGCTGGACAATGGAAAAATCGAAGTTTATGTTGGTTCACAGATCTCCTACGAAGACCGCAGTCAGGTAGCAGCCGCTCTGGATGTACCCCTGGAGAAAGTGCGGGTCCGCGGCCCGTTGATCGGGGGTGGGTTTGGCGGTAAGGAAGATATCGCGGGGCAGATCCATGCAGCCCTGCTGGCCCGAGCAACTGGTAAGCCGGTGAAAATCCTCTATGACCGCCATGAAAGTATGCTGGTCCATCCCAAAAGGCACGCTACTCAAATCAACGTCAAGCTGGGGTTGAAGAAGGACGGCACTCTCGTGGCTGCCCAGACGGAATTATACGGCGACACCGGCGCCTATGCCTCCCTGGGCGCTAAGGTGATGGGCAGGGCCACCACGCATTCCACCGGCCCCTACATCATTCCTAACGTTAAAATTGACTGCTATGCCATGTACACAAACAATCCCCCGGCCGGGGCTTTCCGGGGCTTTGGCGCCTTCCAGGCGGCTTTTGCCATTGAATGTCTGATGGATCGAGTTGCTGAAGAGTTGGAGATCGACCCCATTGAACTGCGGCGGAAAAATGCCCTGCGCCAGGGATCTATAACCAATACCGGGCAGCAGCTCCGGGAAAGCGTGGGACTGCTGGAATGCATCGAAAAAACTGCTCAGGCAGTAGAAGAGATCACCGCTGGAGAGGATCCTTTTACTTCCCGGATTGTCCCAGGAGAACCCAACAAGCGCCGGGCCTGGGGTTTCGCGGTGACATTTAAGAATACCGGTTTGGGAGAGGGGGCTCCTGACAATGCCTCTGCTGAGATCGAACTGTTGGAGGACGGCCGGGTGGAAACCCGCATATCTTCTGCAGAGATCGGCCAGGGGCTGGTTACTGTGCTGCAGATGATCACTGCTGAGGAGTTGAACCTGCCGCTTGATCAGGTCCGGGTCTATCTTTCTGACACGGATCTCACACCAGACGGAGGCCCAACTACTGCTTCCAGGCAGACATACATTGCGGGTAACGCCGTAAAATTCGCCGCTCGAACCTTGAGGGAAAGCATGCTTGCTACCCTGGCGGAAAAATACAACCTCCCACCCGATCAAATCGGCATTGAGGGAGGCAAGGCACAGGTAAATGGGGAGGAAGTGAGTTTCGCTGAAGTGGGGTCCCTGATGCGGGAAGAAGGCAGGATTCCAAAATTGGTCTATGACTACAAATCCCCGCCGACGACACCGCTGGGTGAGCCGGGTGATAAGCATTTTGCGTACTCTTTTGCTGCCCAGGCCATTGAGGTTGAGGTGGACCTGGAAACAGGTGAGGTGCGGGTGATCCGGGCGGTGGGAGCGACAGATGTTGGAAAAGCCATCAACCCGCTGGGGCTGCAGGGGCAGGCGGAAGGCGGTTTGATCATGGGCATCGGTCATGCTCTTACAGAAGAATTCATCGTGGAGGAAGGCCAGGTATTCACAGACCACCTTTCTCGCTACCGTATGCCTTCCATTCAGCATGTTCCTGAAGAGATCCGGGTGATCATTGTTGAGGACCCGACCAAAGAAGGACCTTATGGTGGGAAAGGAGTGGGAGAAATCTCCACCATGCCTGTCCCGCCCGCCATTGTGAACGCGGTCCACAATGCCTGTGGAGTACGCTTGAACCGCATTCCGATCGACCAGGACTGGCTGGCTTCCCAGCTGCAGGCAAAAGGCAGTTAAAATCTTCCCGGGAGGATGCCGGGTGAGGACTTGTGAATTTGACCAATCCCGCTGGCATCCTCCGTGGTAAAATAAGGAAAACATGGATCGGTGGTCGGCGGTGGTTCTGAGGAACCCCGGCGGCGTCGGGGGTTTCCCTGACGAAAAGTACTACCGTCCTTTGGAGCAAAAGTCGCCGATCCCATGATTATAAGAAAGAATAATTACTGTGCAACAGTTGAGTTAACAAAAGTATTTGATATTCCTTGTATAGCTGTATCACAGGCCAGCAACCTGTGATTTTTGTATTTAATATGACTTATTTGTGGAAATATATATGTTGATTGAGCTGCCTTACAGGTTTTCAGGAAAAATTTACCGCAGCCCGATGCCTTTCAGTCGATTTGACCGCACAAACGTCTGGGATGATTACATCGAGAACGGGATCGATCTGGTTGTGATTTTAACCGAACAGCAAGAATACCTGGTCAACGCCGGGAGAGATTTGCCGGCTTTTTACCAGGGGAAGGGATTACGGTCCATTCATATCCCCGTTCCAGACTTTGGGATTCCCACCGACCATCAAGCCTGGGAAGAGGGGCTGGAGGAAGCCAGCCGGACCGCCCGCGAGGGGAAGAATGTCGCTGTTCACTGCCTGGCTGGCATCGGCAGGACGGGGATATTCATGGCCTGCCTGGCAAAGAGGAATTTAGACCTGAACGGGCAGAGCGCTATCAAATGGGTTCGCGAAACCCTTCCGGGTGCGATGGAAAACAGTTATCAGGAATCCTTTGTGATCAATTATTAAGGGGCAAGATCAACTAATATGAAGAGGGAGGAAGTGAGATGATCATAAAAAACGGCAGGATAATCACCTGGGAAAAGGAGAACCGGATTCTGGAAGATCAGGAACTGCTGATCCAGGATGGGATGATCGTGGAAATTGGAACAGGTCTGGCAGAAAAACACCCCGGTGAAGAGGTCGTTGACGCCCGGAGTCAATACATCATGCCGGGTAATATCTGTGCCCACACGCACTTTTACGGTGCTTATGCCCGCGGGATGGGCATACCGGGACCTGCCCCCAAGGATTTTCCGGAAATCTTGAAAAAACTCTGGTGGCCGCTGGATCTGGCTCTTGATGAGGATGGTGTTCGCTATTCAGCCCTGGTTTTTGCTCTGGATGCCATCAAGAACGGTACGACTACCCTGTTTGACCACCATGCCTCACCAAATTTTATCGATGGATCTCTGGACGTCATCGGCGATGTACTGCTGGATGCTGGACTGCGAGGTGTGCTGTGTTATGAGGTCACCGACCGTAATGGAGCTGATGGCGCCAAAGCAGGCATCAAGGAAAACGTCCGGATGATTAAAAAAGCCTCCGGGATTGATCGGTTGGGAGCCTCATTTGGCCTGCATGCCAGCCTGACCCTGGATGATGGTACCCTGGAAGCCTGCCGGGATGCGATTGGTGATGAGGCGGGTTTTCACATTCATGTGGGAGAGCACCAGGTTGATGAATATGACAGTCTCAGAAAAAGTGGGCTGCGGGTGATTGACCGCCTGGAGAAATTCGGCATCCTGGGGCCCAAAACCATTGTCGTCCACGGGGTCCATATCGATCTGAAAGAAGCCACCCTGCTGGCGGAAACTGACACCTGGTTGACTCACCAGCCCCGCTCGAATATGAACAACGCTGTTGGCGTGGCAGCCATTGAGGATTTCCTGCGGTTGGGAATCAAGGTAGGCTTCGGCACGGATGGTTTTTACCATGCCATGTGGGAGGAGTGGAAGACCGCTTACTATCTGCATAAAATCCACCACCGTGATCCCCGCCGGATGAGCGCTTTGGATATCATCCAGATGGGCGTGTACAACAATGCCGCCCTGGCTAACCTTTACCTGCCGGACAGCAAGCTGGGAGTGATTGAACCTGGCGCCGCGGCTGATCTGATCTTTGTGGATTACCATCCTCACACACCGCTTTCCGCTGGCAACCTGCCCTGGCAGATCATCTTTGGCTTCCAGGAAGGCATGATCACCTCTACCATGGTGGCGGGTAAGTTCTTGATGAAGGACAAGGAGCTGCTGACCCTGGACGAGGAGAAGATCACTGCGGAAGCTCAAGCCCTGGCACCGAAGATCTGGGAAAAGTATGAAGGGTTTTTAGGCACCTATAAGTAGCAGGTGAGCAAAATCGTCAGGACCTCTAAGATGATTTTAAGTGAGATGGGAATGTATGCAAGACCAGGCACCACCATCCCACGGCAAGGTGTCCAGGCTGCCAATCGGCCAACGGCATTTGACAGGCAATTAGCAAAGGAGATTTAGGGATGGCTTTGTGGGCAATTGTTCCAGTTAAGCCGCTTCGCAGGGGAAAGTCTCGTCTGGCAGAGGTCATCTCAGCTGAAGAAAGGGCTGATCTGAACCATTACCTGTTAGAAAATACCATCCAGGTGCTGTCCGCTATTGAGGAGATTGAAAATATCCTGGTCATCAGCAGGGACACGGAAGCGTTGGCCCTGGCCCGGGAGCTGGGAGCCCGCACAGTTCAGGAGAATGGCCATCCTGAATTGAATACTACTCTGGCAAGAGCGGTTGAAATAGTCAAACCCTATGAGACCTGCGGAGTTCTGATAGTTCCGGCGGATTTGCCCCGCTTGAATGCCCGGGATCTCAAAACCATCCTGGCTCACAGAGCAAAACCACCGGTGGTGGCGATTGCTCCTGATCGCAAAAAAGAAAGCACAAATGTCCTGTTGGTCTCTCCGCCGGGGCTGATCGAGTTCAGTTATGGTCCGGGTTCATTTGAAAAGCATAGCCAGGCAGCCCGCGATGCTGGCGCCCGGTTGGAGATTTGCGATTTGCCCTCTTTAGAACTGGATCTCGATGAACCTGAAGATCTGGAGCTGATTGAAACTGATCTGAGAGTTAATAAATGAGCTTTTAATTTGATACTATATATTTAAGGTTATAAATCAGTAAAACCGCGGTCCTATCTCTGTGGACTGCCCGGGTTTTACAGGGGAAACATGCCCTGGAAAGTATGTTTTCTGCAAAACCCAAAGTGTGAGGATGAAACTTATGATCATTGAATATTATCGCCCTGATTCCCTGGAAGATGCCCTGAATCTGCTGTCCCGGAAGGACCCCCGCACGCTAGCCCTAGGTGGGGGGTTGTATATCAATGAGGTCATTAAGGAACCAATTGCTGTAGTGGACCTGCAGGATCTGGGTTTGGCCGGAATCAAAAAGACAGGGAAAAATCTCCAGCTGGGGGCTGCCGCAACCCTGCAGTCCCTGCTGGATTCTGGCCTGATCGAACTGGCGTTGGAAAAAGCCATTATGCATCAGGAGAACTACAACCGCCGCCAGGTGGCCACGCTGGCTGGCAGTTTGGTTGCCAGCACTGGACGATCGGCTCTTACTGCGGTGCTGCTGGCCCTGGATGCGGAGCTGGAGCTGGTGGGAGGGGGCCAGCGGCGGGATAAGATTCTGTTGGGGGATTTCCTGCCCTTGAGGGAAGAAAACCTGGCGGGACGGCTGATCACGGGCGTGCGGATTCCTGCCGGACTGGCGGTCTCATATCACTATGTTGCCAGGTCACCTGCTGATCTCCCCATTGTAGGCGCGGCAGCAGCCAGATGGCCGTCTGGCAGGACCAGGGCGGTGCTGCTGGGCTATGGAGAGCAGCCGGTGATGGTTTTTGATGGGCCAGAAGCTGATGGGGCGGATATCGCTGCCAGAAGTGCCTATTCGGATGCTGGAGATCAATGGGCAGGCGCTGAATACCGCTCGGAAACAGCAGGGGTACTGGTTAATCGCTGCCTGGAGGAAATCGCTGAGAAGAGGGAAGGATAAAGCCATGTTGGATATTGAACTGACCATAAATAAAGAAACCTATCAACTTCAAGTCCCTCCCGGAGAAAGGCTTTACAGTGTGCTTAGGCGGCTGGGTTTTAGAAGTGTCAAATTTGGTGACGAACAGGGGCTGTCTGGCGCTGACACTGTGCTGTTGGATGGCAAACCTGTCAACTCCTACCTGCTCCTGGCTGCCCAGGCGCAGGGTCACGAACTGGAGACTATAGAGCAGATGGGAGAATATCCTGATCAGGGCTGGAAAGAAGGCCGGGGTTTGCATGTCTTGCAGCAGGAATTTGTCAAAACCGGAGCCATCCAGTGCGGCTACTGCACACCAGCCCAGCTGCTGGCAGCTTCGGAGCTGCTGCAGCGGGAGCCTGATCCTTCAGAGGGGCAGATCCGGGAAGTTTTATCGGGGGTGTTATGCCGCTGCACGGGCTATAAGAAACCCGTCGAGGCCGTCATCCGATCCGCAGCCAGGCTGCGAGGGGAACAGGTCCCGCCCATCGAGGATCCCATCCAGGTTCCTCCAGAATGGCTGGGAACCGATCCCGGTGGTTCCTTACCGCAAACCAGAACGGTCCAGGTGGATGGAACCACACTCACCGCTGAACGAGTGATCACAGATATTAAAGTCAGCAACAAGCCGGATACCTGGCGCCAGGTTGGAAAGCCCAAAGAGAAGGTTGACGCCTTGAAATTGGTGCAGGGTAAGCCGGCTTTTACAGCGGATTTTGAGCGCCGGGACATGCTTTACGCTAAGGTGCTCCACAGTCCTCACGCCCATGCCAGGATCTCATCCATCGATACTTCCAGGGCTCTGGAAATTCCGGGTGTGCGTTGTGTGCTGACTTACAAGGATCTGCCCAGGGTGCCTTATTCAACAGCCGGCCAGTCAGATCCCATTCCAGGACCTCTGGATTGTTATTCCCTGGACAATAAAGTACGCTTCGTGGGAGACCGGGTGGCCTTTGTAGCTGCCGAAAGCGAGGAGATCGCCGAACAGGCTCTGGAAGCCATCGAGGTTGAATATGAGATTCTGGAAGCTGTCCTGGATTCCAGGAAAGCCATGGAGCCTGGAGCGCCCATCATCCACGACCAGGATGACTACGTTAATTTCGCAGACTCAGACCCTTCCAAGAACCGAGCAGCTAAGATCAGGATCGATATCGGAGATGTCGAGAAAGGGTTCAAGGAAGCAGACCAGATCTTTGAGGTGGAATATGAGGTTCCCAAAGTGCAGCCGGCCCATATCGAGCCTCACGCAGTGGTCACCTACTGGGATGAAGATGATCGCCTGGTGATTCGCACCAGCACTCAGGTTCCTTTTCACGTGCGGCGTATGATCGCTCCCGTCCTGGATCTACCCATTAAACGCATCCGGGTGATCAAACCTCGGATCGGGGGAGGTTTTGGAGGTAAGCAGGAAATGCTGATCGAGGATGTCGCAGCTCATTTGACTATCGCAACCGGTCAGCCGGTCCAGTATGTTTGCACCCGGGAAGAGGAATTTATCGCTGCCCGCTCCCGCCATCCCATGCGCATCCGTCTGAGAACTGGGGTGAAAAACGATGGCACAATGACTGCCAACGAGATGTATGCCCTCAGTGATACTGGCGCGAACGGCGCTCATGCGCTGACGGTGACCGGGAATACCACCAAAGCTATGGCTTTGTATGTCGGCGATGGACCTTACCGGGAAGCGCCCAACATACGCTTTTACGCGGACATCGTTTACACCAACACCCCACCTTCGGGAGCTTTCCGGGGATACGGTGTTCCCCAGGGTTACTGGCCGGTTGAGCGTCATATGGAGTTCATTGCCAATCAGCTGGGGCTGGATCCGCTTGAATTCCGGCTGAAAAATGCCCTCAGAGCCGGGGAGATCCATCCCTTCAGTGTGGCCTGGAGTGAGGGACGGGATCCGGTCCCGGAGATGATCCAGACCAACGCCCTGGCGGAATGTGTGGAGAAGGGCAAGAAAGCGATTGGCTGGGACCAGAAGTTGAGTGATAAAGAATGGTCCCGGGTAGCTGGCAAACCATATATGAAACGGGGTTTGGGGGTTGCGCTGGCAATGCAGGGAACTGCCATACCCTATCTGGATATGGGAGGAGCCAGCATCAAGCTGAACGATGATGGGTCCTTTAACCTGCTTGTGGGAGCCACAGATCTCGGCACCGGGTCGGATACAGTTCTGGGTCAGATGGCAGCGGAAATTCTGGGAGTGCCGCTGGAAGATATGATCATCTATTCTTCCGATACGGATTTCACGCCTTTCGACAAGGGAGCTTACGCTTCCAGCACGACTTATATATCCGGAGCGGCCGTTGTCGACGCAGCTAATAAAGTTGCCGATCGCATCCGGGCACGGGCGGCCCGCATCCTGGAATCCAGGGTGGAGAACGCCACCATCATCCCGGAGGAAATAGAGCTGGCCGATCGCTGTGCCATTGCCCCTGACGGCCATGCCGTGACTCTGGAAGAAATTGCCCTGCATTCCCTGCATCACGCTGATCAGGAGCAGATCATGGCAGTAGGTTCTTATATGTCGCCAGTGGCTCCTCCACCATTTGCGGCCCAATTCGCGGAAGTTACTGTCGACATAGAAACCGGGGCCGTTGAAGTTGACAAGCTTGTGATGGTCGTTGATGCCGGAGTGATTGTAAACCCGGTGACCGCCTCAGGCCAAGTTGAAGGAGGTATGACCCAGGCGCTGGGTTATGCTGTCTCAGAAGAGATGGTTTATGATGAGAAGGGCAGGGCCCGGGAGAAGGATTTCCGGAACTACCATATCTTCAGCGCCCAGGAAATGCCTGACCTGGAGGCAATCTTCGTGGAGACTTTCGAACCTTCGCATCCCTTCGGGGTGAAGGCTGTAGCCGAGATTCCCATGGACGGTGTGGCACCAGCGGTTGGTAATGCGGTTTTTAACGCTTGCGGCGCTGATATTCACGATAATCCGATCACCCCCGAGAAGGTTTGGAGGGCGCTGAAGGTGGAATGAGAGAAACAATCAACCGGAATAGATGCCCAGGAATGTTATCCTGGGCATTTTCATAAATGACATACAGGCAATGGTTGTAAAATCAGGAAGTGGTCAATCTGATATAATAGAGTAGTTAATATATCAACGAAGGCAGCCAGAGATAAGGGTAGTTCACCACCAACTGCAGGCAGGATTTGCCGATGGAAAAGATCACCTATGTTATAGGTCATGTCAATCCCGATACAGACTCGATTGCCTCAGCGATTGGTTATGCCTGGCTGCTGAAGGAACGGGACGGCATTAATGCGGTTCCTGCTCGAGCGGGGTCAATCAACCCTCAGACTACCTGGGTGCTGGAAAGATTGGGGCTGGATGCTCCGTGCTTGCTGACCGATGTTTCCCCGCGTTTTGAGGCGGTGGCCCGGCGGATGGATTCTACCGCCCCGGATCAACCCCTGCGGGATGCCTGGGAAATTGCTAGCCGGACTGGTGGTGTGGCAGCCATAGTAAACGAAGACGGCTCCCCTTTCGGATTGATGACAGGTTTAACCCTGTTCTCTTTTTTGGCTGAGCTGGTAGGTCCCCATCCCGAACGTCAGGAAATGCGCATAGCCGAGCTGCTGGAAATGCCCTGCCATGAAGCAGCCGATACCGGCGTACCTCAGTTCAAGGCTGGCAGCCGGATCAGGGATGCGGTCAATCGCATCCTGCGGGAAGAGCGCAATTATTTCCTGGTAGTTGACGACAATGGGAATTACGTGGGCCTCTCCCGGCAGCGTGATATCCTCAACCCCCCCAGGGTCCAGGTGGTGCTGGTCGATCATAATGAGCGTGAACAGGCGGTTGGAGCCCTGGAAGAAGCTGAGCTGCTGGAAATCATCGATCACCACCGGCTGGGCAATCCTTTTACAAGAGCCCCTATCCGCTTCACCACTGAAGTGGTTGGCAGCACCAGCACGATCATCTCGGAGAGGATTCTGGAAGCGGGCCTCAGTGCTCCGGCTGATATCGCCGGCATATTGCTGGCGGGTATTTTCTCGGATACGCTCTTCTTCACCTCCCCGACTACAACTGAGCGCGATAAAAAGGTCGCTGAACGCATCAGCCGCTGGGCATTCGCTGTCAACGGTCCCTTGAAAGCGGAATCGCTGGACAGCTTTGGGGAAGCTGTCATCAAAGCCGGGGCTGGGATCTCTACCCGGGATCCTGACGAAATTGTCACCTCGGACACTAAAACCTACTCTTCAGGTGGATTGAATTTTGGGATTGCCCAGGCAGAGGTCACCAATCTGGTGCAGGTTGACAAACGCTTATCCGAGCTGAAAGAGGCGCTGGAGAAGCTGCGGACGCTCCGGGGGCTGGATTTTACGATTTTGATGGTGACAGACGTGGTCCAGGGTTCAAGCCGCCTGGTCATTTGCAATCCCCCTCCAGTATTTGATGATCTCCCCTATCCCTCCAGTCAGGATGGGACCCGGTTTGCCAAAGGGGTTGTTTCCCGTAAGAAACAGCTCCTGCCAGTGATATTGAGCTTGCTGGAGACTTAGAAGAAGAATGGATGGGAACGATGGATGATATCTACCAGGCCCTGGCTGAGCTGCACCGCAGCAGAACCGCGGGTGCACTCTGCACCATTATACGCGCTCAGGGTTCAACTCCCCGGAAAGCGGGAGCGAAAATGCTCGTTTATAAAGATGGTTCCATTGTAGGGACCATTGGGGGTGGGGCAATCGAAGGCCGGGTGATTGAGGAAGCGATTGATTCCATCAATTCTGGAGAAACGAAAATACGCTCCTATGACTTGATTGATCCCCAGAAGGGCGATCCGGGTATTTGTGGTGGTTCGCTGGAAGTTTTTATCGATCCACTTGCGCAGCCCGCTGACGTTGTGGTCGTGGGGGGTGGTCATGTCGGGCGGGCGGTTGCGTTTCTAGCCAATTGGCTGGGGTTCCGGGTGGTGGTGAGTGACGACCGGGAGGATTTCGCTCTCCCGGAAAACACTCCCGGAGCTGATGAATACATTCACTGCAAATTGGAAGAACTACCTGAGCGTTATCGTTTCTCTCCTCAGACTGCTGTTGTGCTTGCTACCCGCAGCAATCAGGTAGACATCGCGGGACTTCCTGAGATCCTGGCAGCCCCTACTTCTTATATTGGCGTGATCAGCTCCCGTCGAAGGTGGAATCTCACCCGTCAGGAATTGATTAAAGCAGGCTTGAAAGATGCGGATTTGGAGAGGATCCATGCTCCCATCGGGCTTGATATCGGGGCGGACACCCCGGAAGAGATAGCTCTGAGCATCATGGCTGAATTGATACAATCCAGGCGGGAAGGATCTGGAAGATCATTATCCCAATTGGGAAAATAACGCATAACAGATTGGTTGGAGATTGTCTTATGTGGAAAGAGTACATCAATGCCGTTTCAGTAGAACAGGTGCTCTCGCTCTTGGCTGAGAAGAAAGGGCAGGCTCGCATCCTGGCAGGGGGGACAGATCTGGTCTTGGAGATGCGCCAGGGGCTGCACGAAGGAATCCAAACGATAATCGATATATCCAGGGTGGGAGAGCTGTCAAAGATCACCCTGGAAGATGACCTTATCCATCTGGGTGCGGGAGTTACCCATAATCAATGCCTGGCAGATCCCATCATCAGAACACATGCCCTTCCTCTGGCGCTGGCCTGCTGGGAGATTGGCGCTCCCCAGATCCGCAATACCGGGACGATAGCCGGCAACCTGGTGACGGCTTCACCGGCAAATGATACCATCGTGCCGCTTTTTGCCCTGGATGCCAGTCTGGTCGTACGCTCCCGGAATGGCGAGAGACGAATACCGCTGAAGGATTTTTATACAGGTGTTCGCCGGCATGTTCTGGAAGCCGATGAACTGGCAACGGAAATCGTTTTCAGGAAAATGGAACCCAACCAGCAGGGAGTCTATTTGAAATTGGGCCTGCGCAAGGCCCAGGCGATCTCCCTGGTGAATATGGCCGGAGTGGTGACCCTGGAAAACGGCAGGGTAGTGAAGGCGACCATCACCCTGGGCGCGGTAGCGCCGACAATCATCCACGCAGAGAAGGCGGAACAATATCTGGAAGGCAAGGAGCTTTCTGATGAGCACATCCAGAAAGCCTCGCAATTGGCCCGGGAAGCTGCTCACCCGATCGATGACATTCGCGGGTCAGCCGCTTACCGCCAGCAAATCACCCAGGTACTTGTCAGGAGAGGGCTTAGCCAGATTGCCTCTGGAGAGGCAGCCGCCAGGCTGCCGGATGTGCCTGTGCTGCTGTCAACTGAAACTGCGGAGCAAGAGCTTCCGGAAACAGCTGGGGAACCCCTGGCCCCGGGTGTAAAACCAATTGTCACCCGCATTAACGGCGTCGAATTCACCTTTGAGGATGGTCATGGGAACACCCTGCTCCATTTGCTTCGGGACCAGGCGGGCTTGATGGGCTCCAAAGTCGGCTGCGAAGAAGGCGAATGCGGCGCCTGTACTGTTTACCTGGACGGAAAGGCCGTGATGTCCTGCCTGATACCCGCTCCCAGGGCGCATTTTGCGGAAATCACCACTATTGAGGGCTTAGGGGATGAGGGGCATCTCCATCCTGTTCAGGAGGCGTTTATCGAGCAAGGGGCTGTTCAGTGCGGCTACTGCACTCCCGGCTTTATTATGTCCGCCGCGAAACTTCTGGAAGAAATACCTGATCCAAGCCAAACTCAAATTAAAACGGCAATCTCAGGCAATCTCTGCCGCTGCACCGGGTATTACAAGATTGTCCGGGCGATTGAGGAGGCTAGTAAAAAAGAAGGTGCCTAATGGGACGTTTCCAACAGTACGAGCGTAAGGACGTGGAAGGGAAACCTGGCGTTCACCCTGTATGGCGGGGGCTGGGGTTCTTATTGTTGGGCTTGATAGCCGTTATGTCCTATGCCGGGGCGAATTTGCTGGTTGAAGCCAATAAGACCAAAGGCTGGATCGTGGTGCCGAAAGAAATCAGCGGGGGGGTTTCCTGGGCGCCGGATCTTTATGCTGAGTTGGTTGTAGCCTTTTTCCTGGCTGTCATTGGCTTTGGGATATTGACCATCGTTTATTCCATCATCTACCGGATCACCAGGCCGAAAGACATTTTCAAGCTGCTAAAATAGGCCGGCAGCATCCCCCGGGGTATTTCGGGGTGATTGTTCAACGAGTATTGGTGAGGTATGCCTTTTAATTTACGTCTTTATCTGACAGATTTTTACTACAGCCTGTTTCGGGCAAAGGGGACACCTGCCAGGTTATCAGTGAAGCGGGTATTTGTCTTAATATTCCTGTTCCTTGTATTCCCCTTCTGGAATTTGTATATCAGGTTAGGTTTCCTGCTGGATCCGATCTTTTTTCCAGACCTGAAACACCTTTACACCCCTGATCCGATCTTTATTGTGGGCAATTACAGGTCCGGGTCGACCTTTTTTCACCGCCTGCTGCTGCGGGACCAGCAATTTACCTGTCTAAAAGCCTGGGAAATCTATTTTGCACCTGCTTTAGTCCACCGCAAGCTGATTCGCTGGATCCTGAAGCTCAGTGAGAGTATTGGCAGTCCGGTCCAGAAAGCTGTTCAAGCATTCGACCGGATGTTGAACGATATCTATCCCATGCATAAGACCGGACTGTATACCTTTGAACAGGATTCCCAGCTTTTTTACCATACCTGGTCTTCATTCAATATTTTTGCGATTTTCCCTTTTCCCGAGTTGGCCCGCAGGTATATCTACTATGATCAGTCTGTCCCGGACGGGGAGCGCAGGAAGCAGTTTGGCTTTTATTCCCGGGTCCTCAAGCGGCACCTGTACAATCACCCCGGTAAGCGCTATCTGGCCAAGAATCCGGATTTCTCCCCGGCGGTAGAGACCCTGTTGGACCGCTTCCCGAACGCGAAATTCATTAACCTGGTTCGACCTCCTGAGGATATGATCCCTTCTGCGATCAACCTGTGGGCCAGCAACTGGCGGGCTTACGGGACACCGCTGGAGGATTTTCCCCAGATCGAGATTGTCAAGGAGTATGCCCGCCATTGGTATTATTACCCCCATAAAGTGCTTTCGAAACTGGGACCTGACCGATATCAACTGGTGTGTTTCGAAGACCTGATCAGTGACCCCAAAGCCGAAGTTCTCCGCATTTACAATCATTTTGGTCTGGAAGCCACCGAGGAGATGATCGAGTTCCTTGAGGAAGAGACCATCCGCTCCCGCAACTACAATAACGGGGGCAGGTATCCCATTGAGGAAATGGGATTGGATCTGGAGGAATTGAGGGAAGAGTTTGCGCCTTTCCTGGAGGACTACCACCTGGAAATGGAGCACCAGCAGCTTCGTTCCGAAATAGAACCAAGAGAGGAATAGAGTATGGAACGAACAGTACCTTACACCGCCTCTGAGGAAGTGGAACTGTATCTGAGGACCTACTACTCGCTTCTGCGCACTTCGGATGCTGTGCAGATCCGCTCCCTGGAAGAAGTCCATGCCGGAATGAATTCCCTGCTACACCAGCACGCCAGGGACCGAGCGCCGGACATGACTGCCTTCATTTACGCTCTGCTGCGCTTGCCTGATTGTATCCGCAGAACCCGGGAGATCGTCCTGGGACAGAGTGGCTCTGTGTTTGCAGAGGCCGGGATGGGCAATGTCTGGTCCTGGAAGCAGGTCAGTGGGAAGGCCAGGCGCCGGCGCTGCTTTTTTAACTCGGATCAGAAAGTGATGGCCTGCATCATTGCCAGCCGTTCTGACATTGATGACGTCATTCCCATGCTGACGGCGTATCAAATCGAATGGAATAAACTCCACCGCTTACTGCAGCACCTGGCGGATGACCTTGATCTGGCTACTGTTCATAAGAACCCAGATGTCTGGGAGAACCTGGCGGAAGAGCTGATGATGTCAGTTGGTGATCTTAACCGCTGGCGTTCGGTCTGCGGAGCCGACTTCGTTAACCAGATCAACGATATCAAATCCTCCGAATGTCATTTACAGGTAAGGCTCCTCAATGGCTCCTTGATCGAGTACAACCGGGCAACCAATGTCTGGTGGAGGGTGATCGCTGAGCAGGTTCCAGACTTGATGAACCGACCGGTATATTTTATTTCCAGCAATACCCACAGCATTGCCAATCTTCTGTCCGGGTTCGCTCTCAAGAACCAGGAGGAGATCGAACGGTATCTGATCGAAACCAAGCAGCAAGAATTGATCGATGAATGGCGCCAGATCCAGACTCACAGAGTGCCATCGAGCAGGGAAAATTTCTGGTATTACGCTTTGAAGAAATACCTGCAGGACCCCGATTCAGGACAGATTCATGAACGCAGAAACAAACACGAAAAGGCCTGCGGTATCACACGGATTGACAGCGTACACTCGTTTGACGTGGATGCCCAGGTGTTTGAGCTGTCCAGGTTAAAACCAGACTGGATGGATCCCCGGACCCAGGATGGGCTGGGAGATTTGAGCTATCTGGCGGACAGCGATGCGCTGGTTCTGAATATTGATTACCCCCTTGGCCTGGCAGCTTACAACATCCTCACCGAGGTGGCCGAGAATGCCGGCAATATCCTGGGTGTCTACAGCCTGGGCAAAGCAGCCACTCTGAATGGTGTGGTAGGGGATGTGATCATTCCCTATGTTGTCCATGATGAGCATTCCCGCAACACCTACCTCTGTCCCCGGGCATTCGAAGCCCGCGATGTCAGCCCCTACCTGATTTACGGTACTGTGCTTGATAATCAGAAAGCGGTCACTGTGAGAGGCACCTTCCTCCAGAACCAAACCTACATGGATGTATTCTACCGGGAAGGCTACACAGGCATTGAGATGGAAGCAGGACCTTACCTTTCGGCGGTCTTTGAGATGTTCCGGCCTAACCGCCACCCGGTGGATGAGATCGTCAATCTGGACCGGGTGCCCTTTGACCTGGGAATCCTGCATTATGCCTCAGACCGCCCGCTCAGCAAGGGGAAAAATCTCGGTGCAGGGACCCTGTCCTACTATGGGATGGACCCGACCTACGCCTGTTCACTGGCAATCCTCCGGCGGATCTTCAAGCTGGAGCGCCGCCGGCTGGCGGAGGGGAAATCACAATCTGATAGTTAAAAGAAGGAAAACCTATGCAAGCCATTGGAAAATCACAACGAAGAGTTGACGCATTGGATAAAGTACTCGGCAGAGCAGCTTACCCAGGAGATCTCACCCGACCTGATCAACTGCATATGAAGATCCTTTTTGCCGGTCGTCCCCATGCGATCGTCAAGGAAATTGACACCAGTAAGGCGGCTGCCCTGGAAGGTGTGTGTTTGATCCTGACGGCCAAAGACGTGCCCTGTAATGAATATGGCCTGCAGATTCCGGACCAGCCGGTGCTCTGCGGCCCTGGCTCCTCAAAGCCTTATACCGATCGGGTCAGATTTGTAGGAGACCAGGTCGCGGCTGTTGTCGCCGAGAGCGAAGAGATTGCCGCTGCGGCCTGCAAACTGATCGAGGTCACATATGAGGACCTTCCCCCGGTTCTGGATCCATTTGAGTCCCTTCAGGAAGGTGCTTTCCTGATCCATCCCGACAAGGACAGCAACATCTTTCAATCCTATAGACTCCGCAAGGGAGATCTGAAGCAGGGATTCCAGGACGCGGATGTGATCGTAGAAGGGGAGTACCATACACCGGTGCAGGAACACATCTTTTTACAGCCGGAAGCCGGCCTGGCCTACTATGATGAGGAGGGGCGGGTGGTAGTCGCCGCTGGCGGCCAGTGGGCTCATGAGGAGCAGGAGCAGATCGCTCATTCCCTGGGGCTGGAGCTGGATCAGGTCCGGGTGATCCATCCAGCCATTGGTGGTGCTTTTGGAGGGCGGGAAGACATCTCGGTCCAGATAGTTTTAGGACTGGCTGTTCTTCGCCTGCGAGAAAAAGGCATAGATAGGCCGGTCAAGATCGTCTGGAGTCGGGAAGAATCGATTATTGGCCACCATAAACGCCATGCTTATCACATCAAGACCCGCTGGGGAGCTACCAGGGATGGAAAGCTGACCGCTGCAGAGGTGGACATCGTTGCTGATGGTGGGGCATATATGTACACGTCCAACAAGGTATTACTGAACGCTTTTATTGCCTGTACGAGCGTATACGATATTCCCAACATCAAAGTTGATGCCAGAGCGGTAGCGACCAATAAGGTCCCTGGAGGGGCGTTCCGGGGATTTGGCGGACCCCAGGGTACCTTCTCGGCGGAAAGCCAGATGAATAAATTGGCTGAAGAGCTGGGTTTGGATCCGGTGGAGTTCCGGTTGAAGAACGTGCTTCACAAGGGCAGTCTTACCTCCGTGTCCACATCTCTGCCAGGTATTGTTAATATCACCGATGTTCTGGAACGCTGTGCGGAAGAATCCTTCTGGGAAAAGCGACAGGGCAGCTGGGAAATTCAGGAAGCTCACCCGGAGCCAGAGGGATTTCAGCGAGGTGTCGGCTTTGCCTGCGGGCTGAAGAACATCGGTTTTTCCGCTGGCTATCAGGAAAATTCCTGGGCAACTGTCGAACTCTACGGGTCAGAAACAATAGAGGAGGTCATCGTCAGGCATGCCGCAGCAGAAGTGGGTCAGGGAACCCATACTGCTATCGTGCAAATGACCGCTGAAGCGGTCGGTGTGCCGGTTGAAAAGGTCCGGATAATCAGCGCTGATACCGCGGAGACCCGGGATTCAGGCAGTGTTTCTGCTTCCCGGATGACCTTTATGGCTGGTAACAGTGTTTACGGCGCGGCCAAAGCGGCCCTGAAAAAATGGGAGGAGGAAGAACGACCCGCCATCGCCACCTATCAATACCTGGCGCCCAAAACTACCAAGCTGGATCCGGACACAGGAGCTGGAAAGCCGAATTTTGCCTATGGATATACTGCCCAAGCTGTTGAGCTGCTGGTGGATCCAGAGACCGGCCAGATTGTGGTCACCAGAGTGTATTCCACTCATGATGTAGGCCGGGCAATAAACCCGGATCAAGTTCGCGGTCAGATTGAAGGCGGTGTGGTCCAGGCTTTGGGATATGTTCTGACCGAAAAGTTCATCCAGGAAGGTGGCTATGTCAGGACGGATAAACTATCCACTTATTTGATACCTACAGTCCAGGATATCCCTGAGGTCCTGCAGCCAGTCGTCATGGAGAATCCTGATCCCAACGGTCCCTGGGGAGCGCTGGGGATGGCTGAAATGCCCTTTATCTCCCTGGCCCCGGCAGTGACAGCTGCCCTGCATGACGCGACCGGCATCTGGTTTGATGATTTTCCGCTTACTCCTGAACGGGTTCTAAGGGGTTTGGGAAAGATTTGATCAGTCAGGAGATTTATAAGCCCTGTGTCTTACTGGAATGTGAAGGCGCTCTTTCGGTTCTTGTCCAAAGCTTTGTTCAGGAACCGGGATACCAACTACCGCCTGACTGCAAAACGTCTGGGCGTATTCCTGCTGGCAGCGGTAATTTACCTGCCGGCAGAGTTCCTGATCTGGGCCGGATTGGCACTGGATGAGATTCTTTTTCCCGGCTATCGTAAGATCAGCCTTCCACAGCCGGTCTTTATTATTGGCAATCCCCGCAGCGGGACCACATTCTTACAGCGCACCCTCGCCCGGGATAAAAAAAACTTTCACTGCATGCGGACCTGGGAGATTTTCGCTGCTCCTTCAATCTTCATGAGGCGTTTGGTTCGTTTTCTTGTCCGGGCAGGGAGAGCTGTGGGAGTGCCGATCTCCAAACGTATCCGCCGGATCGAGAGGCTTTGGAGGGAAAACGATCGTGTTCATCGTTTAAAACTGCGCTCTCCCGAAGAGGACGAATATTTATTCATCCATATCTTTTCCACCCTGAAGATCTGGTCATTCGCGGCCATGGAAGAGGAATCAGAACCCTATATCTATTTCGATGAGCGGCTTCCGGACCACGATA
>JANTFT010000038.1 GCA_024763275.1 Anaerolineales bacterium
TACTCATCCCGGGGATCACCGGTGATCATGCCGTGGATGATGCAATTGGAGGCCACTACCTCACCGTCGATCGTGAGTTCAGCCACGCCCCAGAAAGCCACGTAAGTGTAGGCTCCTGGCGTGAGGTTGGTGCCGATACCGGTTGCTCCGTGCTGGATGATGCTGATCGCGACGCCACCAAAGAAGGTATGATCCGGTCCTTTGGGGATGAATTTCAGGAGTTTGATGCCGTATACCTTGCCATCAGGGACTGAGAAGCTGGCGCTGAGATCGACCTGGTCCTGAGAATCCGGACCGTCGACCAGGGTTTTATCCACCATGCTCAGATTGAAGCTGCCATCGATGAGGGCAAAATCCTACTGGGAATAATTGATAATCTCTAATTCTCTCAATCTCGATCAAAGTCCGTTTTGACCAATCATGTTGGTAAGAATTGGATTGATCAACAGCACAGTTAACATACCAGGGTTTCAAAGACAACTGGATAAACGATTTTCGGAAGTGATTAAGTCTCTCGGGAATTTCTGTAATCCGGTTTTGTCAAGAGATCAGGAATTGTAGGTTCTCTGGTGAAGTTGTATCGGACACACCTGAACGGGCCCAAAGGCATGTCCGCGACCAGTCAGTTGAAAATTTAATCTAATCAATACTGCCCTGCGCAGCAAAGTGAGGTGTTTATTGGTGAAATGTTATCAGCATAGATTAGTTGATTTCCTCAATCGGAATTAGATCGTATTACAAAACATTCAAAAGGAAAGTAACATGAAAAAGATATTGTTCTACTTTGTCAGTCTGGCCTTTTTAGCCACGGCATGCGCCAGCGCAGCAACAGAGACACAGCCTGCAACAGAGGCTGTCCCTGTTGCCCAAGCAACAGATGTTGTGGTAGAAGAGCCCACAGAAGCCCCTGTAGTTGATGAAGCGATCGCATTCGACGGCACCGCCGCTGAAGAAGAGGGGTACTGGTACTCGCGTTATAACCTGGGTAACCTGGTGATGCGCTCCGGTCTCGGTGAGCCGTTCATGCCTGAAATGGATATGATGCAGGCCATGGTACAAATGGTAGACGCAGATCCGAACGATGGCGATACCGTCATGCTGCCGGTCAACCCGACCTTGCTTCAGGCAGTCTACGCCAGTGGCGATCCGCACTACACTGTGCAGCTGGATGTCAATGATTTTGCTACTCAACGCTGGGACCCCGCTTCCTTCGATACGACTATTACCACCCGCGCAATGGGTTGGACAATTATCAAGGAAAACGAGTGGGCAAAACAATTCCACGTGGATGATCACTTCGGTACGGTAGAAGATAATTTTGGTGCTACCTGGCGCTTTGTGGGTATGGTGATGGACGCCTCATCTAAGATGCAATTGCAGTATGCGCTAAATATGCTAATGAATGATGCCGGCCTGTTTGCCAACAGTGATGGTGTGATTGATTATGCTGGTCAATGGGTGATGTTAGAAGCCTTCAGCGATGTGGGCGGAACCTTAAATGCGGAAGCCCTGCCACACAGCACCTCCAATCGCTACTTCGATCCCGCTGCAGCTGGAATGTTTATCAATTCGGCAGATGCTCTCTTTGGAGCGCTGGCTGATCGCCAACCTGCCGACCTTGAAGAAACCTCCCTGGCCATTCAGTCCCTGACCTGGTACGCTGCCAACACACAGAATTCTGAGAACAAGGATACTGCCCTGAATTTGATTGCCAAATTTGGTGATGCACTGACCGAAGCCGATGCTGCTAACGCTACCGAAAATGCTTTTGTTATTCGCGGTTTGGTGGAAGCTTACCGCGTTAGCGGGAATGACGTCTATCTGAATTCGGCCGCAGCTGCTTTCGATGCTCTGTCAGCCGACTTCAACCCCGGGCATGGTGTGTTTGACAGTCAGCATGTTTACACCATTGATAATGTGGGTGTCATCATGGGTGCATTGAACAGCCTTAAGTTCTACGGGGGTGATGCTGTTGACCAGGCGGTTGTAGAGGATCTGTTCACCAATTTCTACCTGAATGTTGTCAACAAGAGCGGTTTACAGCAGTCAGTGCCGCCAATTCCGGTAGCCAAAGGTGTTTTTGAACAGGAAGAACCGGTTATCTACTACGGGTATCCGACAATCCTCATGCCGCCGATGGCTGGTGGAGAGTTTGGAATTGCCCCGGTTTTTGCGACCGAAGTATCCTTTGATATGGGTGCCTGGACCGTGACCAATGCCAACTTCGACTCAGCAGGTGCAATGCACGCCTCCAATGAATTCATCTGGTTCCACAATGATGAAGTCAATGGTTTTCCTGAATTGCCCTAGGCTTATTAAATATAGCAGAAGGGGCTGGTTAAGTAGCCAGCCCCTTTTCTGTGTTAATTGGTAATATTCTCGTTGTATCCTCTGGTTTGACATTATAGATTTTTCAGCGTTTCGTTATGCTCACGACGAAGGACATTTAATACACCCAATAAATTTGTTATTTGTGGAGGATGGAGTTTTCAATAGATGTAGAATATTGACTGAATAGCTGAATTACGGAATCAGTTTTCTGGCGGAAGTGCTGGGTTCAAGGATGGTTTCGATTAAGCAGCCAATGATTGTTCAGAGGTGCTGGAATCGATCTTCTCAGCTTTCAATGACTTCGATCAGGGTACCTCCTGGCATCGAGACAGTCATATCGCCAGGATCATAGGGGATGGAAGGCAGGGTCCAGCGGAAGATCCATTTGGAATCGTCCGGGCTGGCGTTCACGCAGCCTCTTGAGGTCGGCACGCCGTAGTTGTTGTGCCAGTAGGTGGAGTGGATGGCCACGCCGCTTCCTACAAAGAGCGAGATCCAACCCACGGCCGGCAGATCCCAGCCCGCCGCCGCCGAGCCGCCGCTGAGGGGCAGGGAAACGGCTTTGCGCCAGATGCGATGTTTTCCCAGGGGGGTCCCCCAGGCGTCGCCCCGGGCGCCGTTCAAGTTGTACAGGGCGCCGGTTGAGACCCGGGCAAAGTAAACCTCCCGCTCGTCCTCAAAACAGGATAATGTCTGGGTTGTGATGTCCACCAGGATGCGCTTGTTTTCTATCTCACTGCTGATCGGACTCATCTCCTGAGCGGTCAGCGGCCGGAATGCCTCAGCTTTGGCCCAGAAGATGTCCCCGTATCCGTAGCGTTCATTCAATCTGTACCATACCTGGCCTTCGGAATCTACCTTGATGGCATCAGCCCAGGCTATCTGGCTGTAGTACCAGCGAGGACCGGGCCCATTGTTGATGCTGTTGATCAACCAGGGCGCGCGCGGGGGTGGGTTTTCCTGGATGAGGTCGACATAAGGAACACTGATTTCAACCCACATGCCGGGACCCAGGCTGGTGGTGGGAAGTTGTTCAAGCGGCTGGTTGGGGATATTCTTTACCGGCTGGACCTCTGGAGACCAGATGTAACCATCAGGTGTCTCTATCCAGCGTTGATTGACACGGAAAGGATTGGGACCTATCATCTCTCTCAGCCAGGGAATGACTGTGTCCTGATAAAGCGCCCCGACTGTGCTGCTGTCAGCATCGGGCCGGGCTTTCAGGTCAACCTTGCCAACCGTAATGCGCCCCAGAAGGGTCTGGGGATCTGATGGCCCTGGCAGAGAGAGTTTTAAGAACGGACTCAGCGAAAAAGCCCCGATCCCGGCGGCTGATAACTTCAGAAAATCGCGTCTGGTGATGGCGTTTTGATGATTGGTTTTCATATGACACTCATCTGGGCAAAGCTCCGATTTGCTCTTTGTTGTTCGATCATAGTTTAGGAGTTTTCTAAGGAGCTTCTCATGACAGGTAAGATTATTAACGGGGAATTGGTCTATTTTAAACCTAATACTTCCCGGGTAAGCAGGGCTGTTTGGCCGTGATGATTATAGGCATTAATGCCTAGCGAAGTGCGGGGGGATTGGCGCTTATCTGTTTGCCAGTGTATTCTTATACTTCAGGCCATGGAAAACGAGCAGCTTTCCAGCGGGAGACCAGCAAATGGCGGATTCCTCGCTGAGACGGAAAAGCTGGACGTATAATCAAAAATAGAACCGCGGTAAAGGATCTGATATGTCACAAAAAATCAAAGAGACAAACTTTCCAATTTTGGGAATGACCTGTGCCTCATGCGTTGCGCATGTTGAGAAGGCTTTAAATGAGATTCCTGGTGTTTACAAAGCCACAGTCAATCTGGCTACCGAGCGGGCGACTGTTAAATTCGCTGATGACGAAATCGATGCTGATGTGCTTGTTGAGGCCGTCCGCAATTCGGGATATGATGTTCCGGCTGAGACCCTGACCCTGCCCATCGGTGGGATGACCTGCGCTTCATGCGTCGCTCATGTTGAGAAGGGTCTCGAAGAAGTTCCGGGTGTGACCAGGGTCGCGGTAAATCTGGCCACGGAACGCGCTACCATTACATACCTGCCCGGCACTGCCTCCCTGAAGGATTTCAAGAAGGCCGTTGCCGATACCGGATATAAAGTCCTGGAAATGGAAGCAGCTGCTGGAGAGGATGAAGTCGATCAGGAAGAACGTAAGATGGCCCGGGCTCTTTTCCGCATGCGTGTGGCGTGGGCCTTCACTGTTCCAATCGTTATCTGGATGTTCGCCGAGATGTTCTTCGGCATCGTCTGGCCCAACGCGACGATATTCAATCTCGGTATGATCGTTCTCGCTTTGCCTGTGCTTTTCTGGGTCGGCTGGCCGACATACCGGGGCGCCTGGGCGGCCGTCAGCCACAAACACGCCAATATGGACACCCTGATCGCTCTGGGAACAGGCGTTTCCCTGCTGACCGGCCCGGCCTGGTTCTTCACCCCGGTCGCTAACTACGCCGGAGTGTCCGCTATGATAATGGCCTTTCACCTGACTGGCCGTTATATAGAGGAGAGCGCCAAAGGGCGGGCTTCTCAAGCCATCCGCAAATTACTTGAACTGGGCGCAAAGACTGCCCGCATTGAGCGGGATGGCGTTGAAGTAGAGATACCCATCGATGAAGTTCAGGTCGCTGACCTGATGATAGTGCGCCCTGGAGAGAAGATCCCTACTGACGGTGTGGTGATCAGCGGGGAAAGCGCGGTTGATGAATCGATGGCAACCGGCGAATCGATGCCGGTCAACAAACAACCAGGCGATGAAGTTATCGGCGCTACTGTCAACCAGGTTGGGCTCCTGAAAGTGGAAGCCACCAGGATCGGCAAGGATACCTTCCTGTCCCAGGTGATCAAACTGGTTGATGAGTGCCAGGGATCGAAAGTGCCCATTCAGGAATTTGCTGACAAGGTGACTGGCATATTCGTGCCGGTGGTGATCAGTATCGCCCTGCTGACCATTCTGGCCTGGGTAGCCCTGCCGGGTGTGATGAAACCGCTGGTTGATCTGGGCACATTCCTGCCCTGGGTCGATCCGAACCTGGGAGTCATCACCCTGGCTATCGTATCCATGGTCGCGGTTTTGGTGATTGCCTGCCCCTGCGCGCTGGGACTGGCAACACCCACAGCGCTAATGGTCGGCAGCGGCATGGGCGCTGAGAACGGGATCCTGATTCGCACAGGCGAGGCTATCCAGACCATCAAAGACGCCAAGATCGTGGTCTTTGACAAAACTGGCACGATCACCAAAGGTAAGCCGGAAGTCACCGATCTGGTGGTCAATGCGCAGTGGTTAGAGACAGGGAAGGAAGATGAACTCCTGCAGTTTACCGCTTCGGTTGAGCGAGGCTCCGAACACCCGCTGGGGCGCTCTATTGTCGAAAAGGCAGAAGCCAAAGGTTTGAAGCTTGCAGAGCCCGCGAATTTCGAAGCCATCCGCGGTAAAGGGGTCAGCGCCACGGTTAACGGCAGTCCCGTGCTGGTGGGTTCGCGGCGGCTGATGAGAGAGAATGAAATAGATCCAGTTCCCCTTGAAGGGGACCTCGTCAATCTGGAGAATGAAGGCAAGACCGCCATGCTGGTTGCTGTTGACGGGGCTCTGGCTGGCATCGTGGCTGTAGCTGACACGCTGAAAGAGGACTCCGCTCTGGCGATCGATGCCCTGCAGGGAATGGGCATCCAGACAGCAATGATCACTGGCGACAACCAGCGCACAGCACAGGCGATCGCTAACGTGGTCGGTATTGACCACGTGCTGGCAGAAGTGCTCCCGGGAGGGAAAGTGGCAGAAGTGCAAAAGCTGCAGGGGCAGTACGGCGTTGTCGCTTTTGTGGGGGACGGGATCAATGACGCTCCCGCTCTGACCCAGGCTAACGTGGGTCTGGCCATCGGCACAGGCACAGACATAGCGATTGAAGCCAGCGACATCACCCTGGTGCGGGGCGAGCTGACCGGCGTTGTCGAAGCGATAATTCTCAGTCGGGAGACCTTCAAGAAGATCAGGCAGAATCTGTTCTGGGCTTTCTTTTACAACGTAGCCATGATCCCCCTGGCCGTGATCGGCTGGATGCACCCCGTGCTGGCCGAGATTGCCATGGCGACCTCCTCCGTCACTGTTGTCGGCAACGCCAACCGGCTGCGAAAGGTCGATATCCGCCCGGATTACCTTAAAAACCCTTCCCAAAAAGAAGTCAGGGCCAGCGCGGCCCCGGCAAAGCAGCTGTTGCCTAACCAGGCGTGACACTCAGGGAATTTACCCCTCAGTGAAGTGCAAAATAAGTATTCAGTAGAAAAGGAGCTACAAAATGGCAATTGATCCAGTTTGCAAAATGCAGGTAGAGGAGAGTTCTGCCGCAGCGACATCCGAGTACCAGGGAAAGACCTATTTCTTCTGCTGCCAGGGCTGCAAGGCGTCTTTTGAAAAGGAGCCGGAGAAATATCTCGGACAGGACAGCCAGGGTGGGCATGAGCATCACGGACACGTTCATTGATCCGTCCGCCGATCTATCTGCGGGGGTCTTAATTATCGAATCCCTTGATGCGCGGAGGCCAAAGAGCCTCCGCATTCCACAGGACAGTCAGCCAGAATCATTGATTGTGGTTGGGGAATGGCATGACCGAAGAACTAATTCTGTAAATAAGAGCCTTTATATTCCAGCTGTCCTGTTATGATTGAGTGTAGGAGAGATTATGGACTCAATCGTGGAATTCCTAATAGAGCTGGACAAACTCAAGTCTGTTTACCGTAAATCATACCTCACTGACCTGACCAGGAACGAAAGTTCTGCGGAGCATTCCTGGCATCTGGCGCTGGCTCTGCTGGTCATGGGGGAAGAGGTTTCCTCAGATTTCGACCTGGAACATGCCTTGAAGATAGCGCTGGTCCATGATATCTGTGAAATAGGCGCAGGTGATGTTTCTGTTTATTCAGAGGAAAGGGAATCAATCAAGCAGGGTGAGCGGAGTTATGTTGAAAGTTTAGTAACAGAAGAGGTTCCTTTCAGCAGGGAAATCAACGAGCTATGGGAGGAATATGAGGCCCAGGAAACGGTTGAAAGCCGGTGTGTCAGAGTCCTGGATAGATTTTTACCATTCATCATCAATCTTCATTCAGAGGGTAAAACCTGGCAGGATCAAAAAGTCTCAAAGAATGACGTGATTGCGATCAACCGGGAGATCGAGACTGAGGCGCCGGATATATTCGCTTGGATGAGATCACGTATTGATGAAGCGGTCGAGAAAGGCTGGTTGATCAGCTCCTGAAAGAAAGGTGCTTGATAGCCTCGGTTACTGTGACCTCGGTTTCCAGGCTGTACCAGGTGCGATTGTGGGTTTGGAGGACTTTCGAGCTGGGTTTGTTCGGGGGTTGGATATCCATAGTTTGATTATTTCTTGATAATTCGATATCTTTTCTGCTCTTAATTCTATAATGCTATAAGCAATATTGCCTGCTTGAAAAGCGGCCAAACAGCCCTTATGGTTCCGGGGATGTTTTCATATACTTTCAGAAAATGACGCTGAAGAGTAATTGATGATTCAAACATCCCCCTTGTTAATTGTGCCGGACGATTGCGGTGCTGTCGTAGAGCATTTGGTCCAGAAGCTGGCCTTGAGCGGAATCAGGGCTGAGCGATCTTTCGACCTGCAGCAGGCGCGGGCAGTGCATACGGGCTGCGCCTGTCCCCACCATGGCACGGAGGACTGTAACTGCCAGATGATTGTTTTGCTGGTTTATCTTCCCAATGGCGCCCTTCATACCCTTGTCGCCCATGGATGCGATGGGGTAACCCGCCTGGCCTGGAGCGAGGAATTGTCCCGAGAGGATGATAAAGTTCTGGGGACGATCATTAAAGAGGTTAATACGGAAGCCCGGCGAACTGCCTGGGTTGACATCCCCACTGATACTTAAATTTAATCTGTACGAAAGGAGTTATTAAATGGATAAGCGCAGCCTGCGGAAAGCGCGCAATGATAGAAAAAGACGCAAAAAACTGATCAATACCGGCAAATGGGCCGGGGTTGCTTTGGTCGCTCTGGGATTTGTGGGCTGGGCTACCTGGCAGGCAGTGCGTCCCTCTGTGGGTGAAAGCGTCCCGATTATGGCTGAGTCTGGCAGGCATGTGCCAGAAGGAAGTGATCCCGGACCTTATAATTCAAATCCACCCACTTCAGGTCCCCATTATGGAGGGGAATTTGAAGCTGGTTTTTACGATGAGGATTCTCCTGAAGCGCAGGTTCAATATCCTGAAGGCTATCTGGGGCACAACCTGGAACATGGTTATGTGATCTTCTGGTATGACTGCGGACTGCTTGATGACGCTGGCTGCGGTGAGCTGAAATCTCAGATCAGGGAGGTCATGGACAAATACGACGGCGTCAAGCTGATCGCCTTTCCGGGAAGATCTCTTGATGTTCCGCTGGTGATGGTCTCCTGGGGCCAGATGCTGAGATTCGCGGAATTTGACGAAGGGCTGGCGAGCAAATTTGTCAGCGTAAACCTCAACCGAGCACCAGAACCCAACGCTCCTTGATTGGCAGGCTGGGTTATAAAAATGATTGCCCCGAGTTTTCCCTTTCAGTATTCCCCAGGGTGGGCCTGAACAAGAGAGGTCAGGCTCCCTTTTAATCTGGACGCTGTAAAACGGCCTGCCCGGGTTTACCCATATAGTACAATACACATATGTCCAATAAAACCGATTCCTCGCCAATAAGAGTAGTGTTGGCGGATGACCACGCGGTTGTCCGGGCCGGCATTCGCCAGTTTCTGGAGGGTGATGGAGATATTCAGGTAGTAGCCGAGGCGGGCGATGGCGAAATGGCTAAAAAGCTCATCGCGGAGTATCAGCCCGATGTGGCTGTTCTGGACATTCAAATGCCCAAAGCGACCGGGATCGAAGTTACCCAATGGGTTCGCGACAATCAGCTTGAGGTCGGCTTGCTAATCCTGACGGCCTATGATGATTCCCCTTATGTGATGGCAGTCTTGCAGGCGGGCGCCAACGGCTATGTGTTGAAGACCGCGGCCCCCAGAGAGATCATCCGGGCTGTGCGCGATGTCCACGCCGGCAACTCGGCGCTGGATGCAAATATCCTGAACAAAATGATGACCCAGATTTCCAGGGTCAAAGACACTCCGCTGGTTGAGGAGCTCACCAAACGCGAGATGGAGGTTCTGGCTCTGGTTGCCAGGGGGTATATCAATAAAGCCATCGGGGTCCAATTGGGCATCAGCGACCGCACTGTACAGGGACATTTAGCGCATATTTTCAGCAAGCTCCAGGCATCCAGCCGCACAGAAGCGGTGATGCGGGCGGTATCGCTGGGGTGGCTTCCATCCGATCTGGGGAAAATCGATTCAGAATCTTAGCTCTCCAGTTTACAAAGGGCCTTTCTCACCTAGATGTCTAACTCTCGCTCAGTTCTTTTTACCGGTTTAGGAAAGCAGGGGTGGACCCTGCAGCGTTTTGTCTGGGTTGTTTTGGTGTTGGTGGTGTTCTTAATGCTGGTCACCTTTGGCAGCCTGGCCGTGCATCAGCGGGTCATGCGAACCCTGGTGGGGGAGCGCGATGAGCGCGCAGTACGCACAGCTGCCAGCGTGCTGACGGAACAGGTCAATCACCGGGCCGCTGCCGTGCGCAGCCTGTCTCTGCGGGCTGCCGATGGTGTTTCTCCTGATGATATTCTGCTTTCTTCGGATTTCCTGCTGCCGGATTTTGATGCCGGCTTGGCTTTCTTTTCACCAGAGGGGGGGCTTCTTGCCTCTGCTGGAAATGATTATATACTGGCCTCAACGGCTGAAAACTTTCAGGAAGCGCTGGAGCAGGCCATTAACCAGGCTGGCCCTGATCCTCGATTTTCCCCAGCGGTTTCTGACCCCGATGGAAGCGGGGAGGTTGTACTGGTATCCACCTCGGCCCTGCCAGGCGCTCCAGTTATAGTGGGGGCATTCTTTCCAGCTGCCCTGGCAGAGCATACGCTTTCTAGCTTATTGGGTCCGGAGGACCCCGGCAGCATCTTCTTGATCTCCGCCACCGGGCAAATCCTTTTCGGTTCAGGCGACAGATCCCAGCTGGACGAACCTTTATCCCATCCCGGGGTGTATGAAGCTTTGGGAGGGGAAAGTGGGGCGCTGTATATTACCGAAGATGGGGTTGAATGCGTGATCGCTTACGATGGGGTTGTGCCCCTGGGGTGGGCATTGATTGTTGAGGAGCCCTGGGAATCGGTCAGCTCCCCGCTTCTCAATACCACTCTCTTCGCGCCGCTGATCTTGATCCCCGGATTGCTGCTCTCTCTGGTAGCTCTGTGGTTTGGTGTCCGTCAAATCGTCCAACCGCTGCAGAGCTTGGAGAACAAGTCGCGCGAATTGGCCTGGGGGGATTTTCAGAGCATTGAAACCGCAGTGGGAGGCATCGACGAGATCGGCAGGCTGCAGAACACGCTGATCTATCTGGCGC
The DNA here is from genome assembly GCA_024763275.1 of Anaerolineales bacterium. Lineage (GTDB taxonomy): Bacteria > Chloroflexota > Anaerolineae > Anaerolineales > UBA11858 > B10-G9. The sequence goes on from JANTFT010000038.1 coordinate 10,827, forward strand.
GGAAGGTGAAGGCCAGCCAAAACAGCCTGCGGGGTTACATCGGGGCGATCACTACCGGGCAGGAGGAAGAGCGCCGGCGCCTGGCCAGGGAGCTGCACGACGAGACCATCCAGTCATTGATAGCCCTGAATCAGCGGGTGCAGCTGGCTCAAATGGAGCTGGAAGGAATTCCGTACTCAGAAAAATTAGCTGAGATCCAGGCCATGACAGAGGGAATCATCAAGGATCTGCGGCGGCTGACCCAGGGTCTGCGTCCTCTCTATCTGGAGGACCTGGGATTGGTTCCCGCTCTCGACATGCTGGCCCGGGAGGTCCAGCAATCCACAGCAGTGCCGGTTTCCTTTAAGCGCCTGGGCCCGGAACGGCGTTTACCGCCTGAGGTGGAGCTGGGTCTGTTCAGAATTGCCCAGGAAGGGTTAAGCAATGTTGTGCGCCATGCCCGGTCGTCACGGGCCTCACTGGAGATCGAATTCAAACCGGAGCAGATCACCCTGACCATTTCTGATAACGGGCGGGGGTTTGTGCTCCCTGAAAGCCCCGCAGAGTTCGCCACTGAAGGGCACTTTGGTCTACTAGGACTCTACGAGCGGGCTGAGCTGCTGAAAGCGAAAATGGAAATTTTCACCGAGCCGGGGCAGGGGACCCGCCTGGTGGTGAATCTGCCTTATCCCCAAGTGTAAATCCAGCGAAAGCTCAGGGAGCCCTCACAAGTTTTTTATTCTCCTTCAAGCCAACCAAAAGGCTTCACTGTCACCGGGCTGATGAGGAAAATGAACGCATGGGCTGATCTGCCTGCTCCTGACCAGGCAGAAATGCGCCTTTCAAGCCGGCTGAGCTCTGCCATAATTGGTCTGGAGGTGCAAAAATATGAGCAAGCCAAAAGCGAAAATATCCCCAAAGAAAAAACAGGCCAGCGAGGGAGTGCCGCTGGTAGTACTTTTAGCTTCAATGATCGGAGCTTTGCTGGGTTATGTCGGTGGCGAGGTAGTGTTCTATTCCCGACCGCATCCTGTGCATTGGACTGGCATCCTGATCGGCTCTGCCCTGGGCGCCCTGATCGCCTATATATTTTTCCGCCAACGGGGAGACATCATTTAACGAATGTGAAGCCAGAACTGTTGTAACCTGAAAAAAAAAGGGGGGAGGGTACTGATTAGTGAGCCTAGAAGCATGCTTCCAGGCTCACTAAATTTATATTCATCAGTCCTGCTTGAGCAGGCGGGCAGAATTTGCCAGGATGCCAAGATCCGGCATTGATTGAGCGGCAGCCGCCAGGATGGGAGGCAGCATACCAACGGCAGCCAGGGATAGACCAATGATATTGTAAACAGCCGTGAAGCCTAAATTGAATTTGATCACCCGCATGGTCTTATAAGCGATCCGGAAAACCTGGGGAACCAGCATCCAGTCTTCGCGCATCAGAGCGATATGGGCGGCTTCCAGGGCAACATCGGTGCCTGCCGCGCCCATAGCGATGCCGACATCGGCCTGAGCCAGGGCCGGAGCGTCATTGACACCGTCTCCAACCATGACAACCACCTTTCCCTGGGCCTGGTAGTCTTTGACAACCGCTATCTTGTCTTCCGGAAGCATTTCGGCCTGATAAGCCACTTCCAGATTTTCGGCCAGAGAAGCGGCAGTGCGTTTGTTGTCGCCTGTCAGCAGTTCAATCCGCTCCAAACCCCGGGCGCGCAGCGGGGAGAGAGCCGTGGGGATTTCAGGCCGCAAGCTGTCTTCGGCTGCCAGGAATCCAGCCAATTCGCCGTCGATCTGTACAAAGAGCAGGGTTTTTCCCTGTGCTTCCAGGGAATCGGCCTGGGGGATGTCCATGTCGGGGGCGATCATGCGCCGGCTGCCTATGGAGAGCGCTCGATCATCCACTCGGGCTCGTAATCCCATGCCCGGCAGGGAGACGAATTCCTGCGGCTCGGAGAGCGGTAGGTCGCGGTCGCGGGCAGCTTTGCGGACTGCTTCTGCCAGGGGGTGTTCGCTATAGCGTTCTGCCGATGCGGTCAACCGTAAAAGCTCATCATCTGGCCAGGCTTTGTTCAGCGAGAACTGGGCGCTGATGCGCGGCTGCCCCAGGGTCAGGGTGCCCGTTTTGTCGATCAGGAGCACATTGGCGCGAGCAAGGGTTTCCAGGTATTTGCTGCCTTTGATGAGCAGGCCGCGCTTCGCACCAGCTCCAATGGAAGCCATCATCGCCATCGGGGTTGCCAGGGCGAAAGAACAGGCGCAGGCGACGACAAGTACGGCTGTCGTTGCCAGCGGATCGCGCGTGAAGAGGAAGGTCAGCCCGGCTATCACTGCGACCACCGGCAGATACCAGGTAGCAAAGATATCGGCAATTCCCTGAATGTCAGCCCGGTGTGCCTCGGCTTCCTCGACCATCTGAATGACGCGCCCGAAAGTGCTGTCCTGCCCGATATGAGTGGCCCGTATCCGCAGGCTTCCCAGCTGGGCGAGGGTGGCGGCGAAGACCTTTGACCCAACCCCGGCTTCCACTGGCATGGATTCTCCGGTAATGGCCGACTGGTCTATCGTTGCCTGACCTTCCAGCACTTCGCCGTCCACCGGGATGTGCTCTCCCGGACGAACGATCACTACCTCGTTGATTTCTACTTCTTCAATAGGGAGGACGATTTCCTGGCCGCCCCGCCAGACTCGGGCGGTTTGGGGGGCCAGGGCAGAAAGGTCCTTAAGGGCCCGACGGGCGCGCTCAGCCGTGAAGGACTCAGCGTAATCACCGATGCGCATGAAAAAGACCACGACCGCGGCGGTCGACCACTCTCCCACGGCTACAGCAGCCAGCAGGCCCATGGACGTCAGGGTGTGGGCGATGATTTTTCCGCGCAGCGCAGAACGGATGACATTCATGAACACTGGATAGCCGGTAACCAGCACGAAACCTAAGCCGATATACCAGGGGATGTTCTCGGTGATGCGCTCGAAGAGCCCCATCCACTCACCGACCACGACAATGAAGAGCACCACGCCGAAAACCAGCCCAAAGAGGCGCATGACTTTGCTCGTGAAATCCGCCCCGGCCGGGGAGACGTCTACTCCCTGTGATAGAGGAACGGAATATCCGGCTTCCTGGACAGCCTTGCGGATCAGTGCCAGATCTTCTGGAGGATTCTCTACCTCTACCAGAGCTTTTTCGGGCCCCAGCAGCACGTCCGCGGACAGCACATAAGGCACCGAGGTGATAGCTTTTTGAACGTGGAGAGTGCACTCGGCGCAGTCCATCCCTTCGATTGGTATTTCGATTCTTTCAGTCATTGAAAAGATCCTTATTAAATGGGAAATTTGTGGTTGAGCGGCCGCTTCTTTCTTAAATGGGTAGGAGGTTTATGTGTAACGGGTGCATTGATATACGCCCTGGGCGACATCGGCAAGCAGGGATTCGGATAAGGACAAGAGGTCGGCGACCCGGTCATCGCTCAGGCGGTAGGAAACGAAACGGCCTTGCTTCTCCGCGGTCACCAATCCGCATCCCCGCAGGCAGCCCAGGTGATTGGAGACATTGGATTGGGAAAGGCCGGTCATTTCCACGATCTCTCCCACCGTATGGGGTTTCTCTCGCAAGCTTTCCAGTATCTCCAGCCGGGAAGAATCACTGAAGCCGCGAAAGAATTTGGCTTTGATCTCCAGGCCGGCCTTACTGATAGTAAGCGGCAGCATATTAGCTCCTGATATATCAATACATCATTAATCGCTGATAAGATAACCTCCATACAGAAAGCTGTCAAGGCAAATGAGAAGCCGATTTTTTTATATTCTGCTGGGAAGATCTTCTTGACAGAGTTGGCTATAAGTGTATAAAATATGAACATATGAACATAAAAACAGATAGAATAAAGGAAAATCACATGGCTCTCATAGACGAAGGTGATGCAGTTCGGCTGGCAAACATATTTAAAACTTTGAGCGACCCCAGCAGAATCCGGTTGATTTCCGTGCTGCTGGATGGTGAGATCAACGTCGGTTCTCTGGCTGAACTGGTCGGGATCAGCGAATCTGCGGCATCGCACCAGCTGCGGACCCTGCGGCAGATGCGCCTGGTGTCATCCCGGCGCCAGGGCCGGCAGATCTTTTATAAGCTGAATGATGCGCACGTGGCTGATATCTTTCAGCGTGGACTGGATCATGTCCGGCACGATTGAATTCTCCTCCATATTTAATGGATTTTGTAATGGCTGAAAAAAACGTTGAAATCGAAATCCAATTTCTGCTGCCGGAAATAGAGAACACTGCTGACGATTGCCTTATTCGACTGCAGGATTCCATGCGGGAGCGGAAAGGTATCCTGCACGTCCACCTCAACCGGGAAGTCCAGCCGGCTTCCCTGTGTGTGCATTACGACCCCAACCTGATATCTCTGAAGAATGTGCGCAAGCTGGCTCAGAAAGTTGGCTCCACCATCACCAACCGCTACCGCCATGAACGGATTCCTTTTAAAGGAATGGATAAAGCCGACGAAGCTCCTCTGCTGCGGCGAAAACTGGAAAGTTTGACGGGGATGCTGCATGCCAGCGTCAACTATGCCGCCGGGCTGGTTTTCGTGGCTTATGACACTGAGATCCTCCAGCCGCAAGCCATTGCCCGGGCAATGCGAGGAATGGGCATCATTCCCATAGGTTGGCCGCCTGTTGAAGGGGAGACCGAGGAAGCTCATGATCACGGAAGTGCGCCAGCCTTTTTGCCGCATTGGGCTCAAGAGCGCTGGACATTGATCCTGGTTGGTCTGGCAGGCCTTTTCCTGCTGATCGGTTGGTTGGGAGAGAAATACTTTAACCTTCCTTCTGATATTGCCCTGATATTTTTCTTATTATCTATCTTTAGCGGCGGCTACGATGTTGCCACCCATGCTATCCCCGGATTGTTCAGAGGGGAATTCAACACTGATGTGTTGATGCTCGCTGCCGCTGCGGGGGCTTCGATTCTGGGTGAGTGGCCGGAGGGAGCCTTCCTGCTCTTCCTCTTCAGCCTCGGCCATGCCGGCGAGCATTACGCCCTTGACCGCGCCCGCGATGCTGTCAACGCTTTGGGGAAGATGATGCCCAGAACAGCTTTCCTTAAGGTAGACGGTGAATTTGTCGAGTATCCTGTGGAAGAACTTAATATCGGGGACGTGGTCCTGGTCAAGCCTGGTGAGAGGGTGCCGGTAGATGGAAAGATCGTGATCGGAACCAGCTCAATAGACCAGAGTCCTGTGACGGGGGAGAGCGTTCCTGTTCCCAAATCCCCGGGGGATGAGGTTTTCGCCGGAACAGTCAATCAGGATGCCTCGTTGGAGGTTGAAGTCACCCGCTTGACGCGCGATAACACTCTCAACAGAGTGATGCAGATGGTCGCTGAAGCGCAGAACCAGCAAAGCCCTACCCAGCAGTTTACCGATAGATTCACGCGCCGGTTCGTGCCCGCTGTGCTGGTTTTTGTCACCCTGGTGGTCTTTGTCCCTCCCTCTCTGGACTGGATGCCCCTGCGGGAGAGTTTCTACCGGGGAATGCTGCTGCTGGTAGCGGCGTCACCCTGCGCGCTGGCATTGGGGACGCCGGCATCCGTCCTGGCGGGTATCGCGCAGGCCGCGCGCAACGGGGTCCTTATCAAAGGGGGCGTCCATCTGGAGAATTTAGGCACCTTGCGGGTGATGGCTTTTGATAAAACCGGCACCCTGACTGATGGCAAGTTCAAATTGACAGACATCCTGCCTTTTAGGGACATAAACGAGGTCGAGTTATTGCGTGTAGCCGGAACGCTGGAACAAAATTCCACTCATCCCCTTGCTTCAGCGGTGGTAGAAGCTTCCCGGGAAAGGGGTTTAGCCTTACCGGCGGGGGAGGGATTGGAGAATATAGCTGGGAAAGGGGTCCAGGGCAGGATCGAAGGGGTAATGACTGTTATTGGGACAGCCCGGCTCTTCGCTGAAATGGAAGGTGATATCCTGCCCGGGGAGATTGCTTCTAGAGTTGAGGCGCTCGAGAGTGAGGGGAAAACGACCATGATCGTTCGCCGGGGAGAGGACTTCCTGGGCATTTTAGGTTTGATAGACGCCCCTCGCCCGGGTGTGAATAAAATCCTGCAATCCCTTAAAGAAATAGGCTTGCGCAAGCTGGTTATGCTCACCGGCGACAACTTCGAAGTTTCCCGGCGCATCGGGAAAAGCGTCGGGGTCTCAGATGTGCGGGCTGAGCTGCTGCCAGAAAATAAGCTGGATGCCATCCGTTCTTTGAAAGAAGAATTTGGGGATGTGGCGATGATTGGCGACGGCGTGAATGACGCGCCTGCGCTGGCGACGGCTACCGTTGGGATCGCTATGGGCGGATCGGGGACCGCTGTTGCCCTGGAGACTGCCGACGTTGCCTTGATGGCAGACGATCTGAACAAACTTCCCTTCGCGGTCGGATTGAGCCGGGCCAGCTATGCGGTGATCAGGCAGAATCTGGGGGTTTCCCTAGGAGTGATCGGCCTTTTACTCCTGACCTCGGTATTTGGCTGGCTGGAGCTGAACTGGGCGGTTTTGCTCCACGAGGGCAGCAGCCTGGTGGTTGTCTTGAACGCTCTCAGGCTGCTGGGGTACGGTGATAAGGCGCCAGTAATGAGCCAAATTGCCTAGAAAAGGGTAAGTGTAATCACGCTGGGTTTATATCCCGGTTTCTTCTACAATAGCTGAATATTTATCAGTTATTTAGGGGTGGGAGCGGGAATGACATCAAAAAGAATTACCAGGCAGGATTTTATACGATTGGTTGGAGTGGGAGGTGGAGCGCTGTTCTTGAGTTCTTGCCTGCCAGAAGATCTCCAGGGTAAGGTTCTTTCAGCGGGAAGTAAAATCGCCCCGGCCCCGCAGTCCTATGGTGCGCCAGACGTCGAGATCGCTTTGAAGGCGGTTGAAGGGGAAACCCAGATCCTGCCTGGCAAAGCGACCGGGGTTTGGCAGTATCTGGCTGAGGTTTTGACAGGGCCGGCTGAGTCGCTCAAGGCCGTCCCAGGGAGCTATCTGGGGCCGATCTTCAACCTGGAAAAGGGTCAGACAGTCCGGGTCCATTTTACGAATGAACTGCGGGAAGAATCCATCGTCCATTGGCATGGGCTGCATGTCCCGGTTGAAGCGGACGGGCACCCCCGCCTGGCGATCCAACCCGGTGAGACCTATATTTACAATTTCAGCGTGCTCGACCGCGCTGGAACCTATTGGTACCACCCGCATCCTCACGGCCGCACCGGACCGCAGGCTTACTATGGTCTGGCCGGCCTGTTCCTGGTGAAGGATGAAGAGGAGAGCGCTGTGGGTTTGCCTGCCGGGGATTATGACCTCCCGATCGTCATCCAGGACCGTCGTTTCGATGGGGACAATCAGCTGATTTACGGCGGAAGAGGCATGATGGATCAGATGATGGGATTCTTGGGAAACCGTGTGTTGGTCAATGGCCTGGCTGACTACAGACTGCCAGTTGCCACCCGACCCTACCGCCTGCGCCTGCTCAACGGCTCCAACTCGCGGATCTACAAGCTGGCCTGGGAAGACGGCACACCCCTGACGGTGATCGCCACTGACGGCGGTTTGCTTGAAAAGCCGCTTCAAAAGGATTATGTCACCCTGGCTCCTGCCCAGCGGGTTGAATTATGGGTGGATTTCAGCGAGCGGCCGCTCGGTGAAGAGCTGCGCCTGGTCAATCTACCCTCGGCTGCTCCTGACGGAGGGGTCGTGTTTCCGATCATGACAGTTGTGGTGGAGCGTGAGGAAAGCGCCACTGTCCATCTCCCGGGCCAACTTTCCAGGCACAATTTGCGGGATGAGACAGATGCTGTGAATCAGCGGACACCGCGTGAGTTCAGCCTGGCAATGGGCAGGGGGATGGGGTGGACGATCAATGGGCGGACCTTCGAGATGACGGCTGCTGCCCGGGATGAGATCGTCAAATTGGGCGATCTGGAGGTCTGGCAGTTCAGCAATCAGGCTGGGAGCGGGCGGGGGATGATGGGAGGGGGAATGGGTTTGCCGCATCCGATGCATGTTCACGGCCTGCAATACCAGATCATAGAGCGGAGGGTCAGTTCGGCTGGCCGCTCTGCCTGGGACACCCTGAGTGATGGCTTCGTGGACGAGGGCTGGCACGATACCGTGCTGGTTATGCCGGGAGAGCAGGTCAAGGTACTGCTTAAATTCGAGGATTTTAGCGGGCTTTATCTCTATCACTGCCACAATCTGGAGCATGAGGACATGGGCATGATGCGGAATTATCTGGTCGAGTCTTGAACTTTTCCCGGGGTTGTACTGTTTCCGGCTGAGGCAAATTGCCCTGACGTAAACCGCCCTGGGTAATTATTGGCAATTCATTATCATCATAGATAAAGGAAAAAAATGGAAGAAAAACACAAGGGACAGGATATGAGTGATATGTCTGAAGGCCACACAGGCCATTCAGGCGCCGGGATGGCTGACGAGAGTCATGCGCATGCAGAGCACGACAAGCATGCCAGCCACAACCAGCACAATGGGCATGATAAAAATGCTGGACACGACATGCATGCAAGCCACGACCAGCACGCTGGCCATCAGGAGCATGCCGGACACGATGAGCACGTCGGACACGATGAGCATTCCAGGCACAATGGGCATGCTGGACATAGCGAACATGCCGGGGGCGATGAACACGAGGGACACGGCGCCCACACGGATCACACCGGGCATGAGACCATGTTCCGGCGCCGTTTTTGGATCAGCACCCTGATTTCCATTCCGGTATTGCTTTACAGCCCCGCTATTCAAAACTGGTTTGGTTTTTCTGTGCCGGAGTTCGCTGGCAGCCAGTGGCTTACGCCGGTTTTTGCCGTATTCGTATTTTTCTACGGCGGCATGCCTTTCTTGAAAATGGCAGTGCCTGAGATCAAAAACCGCAAACCCGGCATGATGACCCTGATCTCGCTGGCGATCAGCGTAGCATTCATTTACAGCATTGCCGCGCTTTTCATCTCCGTAGAGACGGCTTTCTTCTGGGAGCTGGTGACGCTGATCGACATCATGCTTCTGGGCCACTGGATGGAAATGCGCTCTATCCGCCAGGCTTCTGGCGCTTTGAACGAGTTGGCCAAACTGCTGCCGGATACCGCGGAAAGGATTGACCCGGATGGGAACGTATCCGAGGTATCAGTATCGGAATTGCAGAAAGGCGATTTGCTCCTGGTTCGACCCGGTGCCAGCATCCCGGCTGATGGCGAGGTAGTTGAAGGAGAGTCTGATGTAAATGAGTCAATGATCACGGGCGAATCCCTCCCCGTCAAGAAAAATCCCGGTGATCAGGTAATTGCCGGTACGATCAACGGTGACGGCAGCTTGCGGGTGAGTGTGAATGCGCTTGGCGATGACACTGCTCTAGCCGGCATCATGCGACTGGTCGAGCAAGCCCAGCAGAGCAAATCGGACACCCAGATCCTGGCGGACAAAGCCGCCGGCTGGCTCTTTTATGTTGCGCTCGCAGTCGCGATTATTACCGGCATCCTGTGGACTGTAGGAGTTGGTTTTAACGTTGAGGTCATCTCCCGGGTAGCGACGGTGCTGGTGATTGCCTGCCCACACGCGCTGGGGCTGGCCGTCCCGCTGGTTGTGGCGATCACCACCTCGATGGGCGCTAAAAACGGCATCCTGGTGCGCGATAGATTGGCGCTGGAAACCGCTCGCGAGATCGATACGGTGATCTTTGATAAGACTGGCACCTTGACGCTGGGAGAGTTTGGCGTGGTTGGTATCTCTGTTGTGGATGGCTGGTCCGAGGATGATGCCCTGGCGATGGCTGCTGCCATTGAGGGAGACTCGGAACACACCATTGCCCGGGGGATCCGCCGCTCCGCAGAAGTCCGCGGCTTGTCTCTACCAGAGGTGAGCGGTTTCGAAGCTATCAAGGGGCGGGGTGTCACCACCATCAGCGGTGGCCAGCGCTTTCACATTGGCGGCCCGCGTCTGCTGGAAATGCTGAGCACAAAGATGGATCCTGTTTTGGTGGAATTTGCTGAAAGCACGGCCGCCCGGAGGCAGAGCACTGTCTACCTGCTGAAAAATGAGCAGGCTGTGGCAGCTTTCGCGCTGGCGGATGTCATCCGACCTGAGAGCAAAGAAGCCGTGGATAAATTGCACGCCATGAAGATCCAGGTTGCCATGCTGACCGGCGATAGCCGGGCAGTAGCGGAAAATGTCGCCAGCGAGCTGGGAATAGATCAGGTCTTTGCTGAAGTCCTCCCGGAGGATAAGGACCAGAAAGTTTCCGAGTTGCAAGCGAAGGGTCAGCGGGTTGCGATGGTTGGGGACGGTGTGAATGATGCCCCGGCTCTGACCCGGGCAGATGTGGGCATTGCCATTGGTGGTGGGACCGACGTAGCGATCGAGTCCGCCGGGATCGTTCTGGTCAAAAGCAATCCCCTGGATGTAGTGAAAATTTTCGTGCTCAGCCGGGCCAGCTACCGGAAAATGATCCAGAACCTCTGGTGGGCAGCAGGATACAATATCGTTGCGCTGCCGCTGGCCGCTGGCGTGCTGGTTCCCTGGGGATTCCTACTTTCCCCAGCAATGGGCGCCCTGTTGATGTCGCTCAGCACGGTGGTCGTGGCGCTCAACGCCCAGCTGCTGCGGCGCACCAGCTTGGCTCTCTAAAAAGCGGGCAGGGAGGCCGGCAAAGCAGCAGGACTCTGCCTACAATCGGCGGCCCAGGCCTCGAGCTGCGTTCCTGGGTTCAGGAACAGGGATAAGCTAGAAAACATGCACCTCCAGAAGAATTATCTGGAGGTGCAGGGGGGTAAAATGGCGGGAAATATGTTCCGGGCTGCTGGAAAATTTACCCTCAGCTCGCTACAGTAGGGAAAAAGGATATATAATCCAAATTCCGCGGATTCTACCTTCCTGTTTATCCTTATCGGTATAAAAAAAATGGCATTCACGCCATAATAACCCTGCCTGCTGAATCTGGGAGCTGCTGGAGAGGGGCGGATTGCAGTTCTATTCAGATGGGCGACGGAACACAAAATCGCACCTTGTTTTCCCCATGGCGATCGTGCCGGTGCGGGACAATTTACCCCCCATGATTTCCGTCAACCCAAAATCCACACCACACCAGGCCTGAACGCACAGGTCGGCTGCCTCGTTGGCTTTCATGAACTCAGCTACCGGGCAATTGTACACGTCCAGGAAAAACCCGGCTTCCTGATCCCCCAGCTCGAATTGATAGAGAGGAGGGCTGAAGAGGCCCCTCATGATGAAATTCACGAAGAATTCTAATTGGTTCATCCGGTCGCGAAAGAAAAGGCTTGAAAACCTCCGGGCCCATTCTGCCCAGGTAGAGGTGATATCCCAGGTCAGATCTGCCAGCAAAGCGACAGCTTGGTCCCTGGCTATTCCGGAGTCAATTAGAGCGTGATGGATGGCCAGGGTCAAGTAGGCGAGATGCATGATCAGCCAGTTGCCCAGATTGGCTTGCCATGGGATAGCAGCAGATGTTGCCCCGTATTTTTCCCAGGAATCGTCCAGGATGGCCAGGATATCCTGGTCTGACAGGTTCAAGTCTTCCTGGTGTTCATCCCAGACTCGCGAGGCGGAGCGCTTCAGGTAGCGGGATCCTGCGAACCGCAAAACTTTAGCTGATCTATTTTTCAAAGGCATCATCACTCCAGATTCCAGGGCTTGGTCTGCTAAATATAGATGTTCTTGGTAAAACCGGATTTAGATTTAAAAATGGGGGATGGCTTTAAGTATAGCAGCTTTCGCTACGGTCTGTGTGGTCAATGAACTCAGCCAATCTGACTGAATGCACATGACGCAGAGACAATTATCTTCGTATAGGTATAAAGCAGATTAGCGAGCTTGCAGGCAAGTTCCCGCGCTTCAATCGGGTGAGGCGTGGATCAGCCTGACCAGTTTGCCTTTCAAGTTTTCAACTTCCAGTATTCTCAGACCAGCTGCCTCCACGTTTTGGACCGTTTGGCGGTTGATATTTGCCCCCATGATCCGTACTACCAGAGGATTCAGGAGATCCATCAAGAAGCTGATCACCGGTTTATTTACGCGAACGTGCTCCAGCAGCCAGATATCTCCTCCCGGCTTGACAACGCGCTTGAGTTCACCCAGACCAACCACTGGCTGGGGGACCGAACAGAAAACAAAGGTCGCCACAGCGGAGTCGAAGAAGTTGTCCGGGAAGGTGAGAGCCTGGGCGTCCATTCGCTGGAATTTTACCGGTTTAGCCAGGTCTTCAGCCCGGCGTTGGGCGAATGCGAGCATCCCCTCGCTGAGATCAACGGCCGTCAGGGAAGCGTCTGAAGGGTAATAGGGGATATTTTTGCCAGTGCCCACCCCGACTTCCAGAACGTTTCCTGCTTTGATTCGGGACCACAGCAGTTTGCGCCAGGAGCTGAATGTGGCTTTCTCGACGAACCACTCCATCAGATCGTACAAAGGCGCGATCCGGTTATATCTTTTTCGGGTAATCTCAGCCAGGCGGATATCATCCACCTGGCTTGACTGAGTTATGTTTTCCATCGCTGATTCTTTTATGCTTCCAGGTCTTCCAGTATGCTGTCGAACTCTTCCTTGCTGATCTCGCCTTTTGCGTATCTGCTCTTTAGGATATCCTTAGGAGATTGACTGGTCCCGGGTTCATTCAATAGGGGATAATTCCCCTGGGGGATCCTGCCAACCAGCACGGCTACGATGACTACTACTAACAATATTCCAATGAAACCGAAACCCATCATCATTTTCTTATTCTCCTTTCATCTATAAAACTAGATCTTATCTTTTTAGTTTGATGGCTGAATGCCATCCTCACTGCTGCGTTTTGTGAAAAATTGTGCCTGGCTGCCGAAAGGTGCCCAGAGCCGGCAGGACCCAGCGGTCAGCTCCCCACCAGCCAGCTGTTCTCCAGGCGGTTATCAGTAAAAATGCCAGCAGGAGCATGATGGGATTGATGGCGATCGAACCCGACAGCAGGTAGTTCATGTTCATGAATCCTCCGAAGAAGGCTGCAATTCCGGTGAAAAGACCCAGAATGAGCGCAATTCCCACCAGAAGTTCCCCGATCATGGTCAGCTATCCCTAGACTTCTGCATTAGGCAGGACAACATTTTCCAGGAATCGAGCGTACCAATTCAACACTTCAGGGTGTTCCCCGGTAGTTTTTTGAATCGCGTCAGACACAAATTCAACTATTTCGGCACCGCTGTCAGCGCCAATCCAATCGGGGCTTCCCAGCTTTTCCAGTCCTTCTTTGAGCCATGCATATCCCAGCCAGAATCTGGCGATCAACCAGGCCCAAGACCACTTCACTTTAGTGAACAGAGCGCTGAGCACTGGAGGAGCGCTGAGGTTTTCTATAAATTCAATTCCCTGCGCTGTTTTGTTTACCAT
>JANTFT010000039.1 GCA_024763275.1 Anaerolineales bacterium
AGGACGCCGAGCGAGTGATCGTGATCATCGGCTCGGGTGGTGAGGCCGCCGCTGAAACCGCTAAATTCTTGCACAAAGTGGACGACCAGAAAGTTGGCGTGGTTCGGGTTCGTTTGTACCGACCATTCTCGGTGAAACATTTCCTGGATGCGCTCCCCAAAACCACCAAAGTGATCGCGGCGCTGGACCGCACCAAAGAACCCGGCGCAGCTGGCGAGCCTCTTTACCAGGATGTGGTGGCTGCCATTACCGAAGGGATCAACCAGGGCATCGCTCCCTTCAAGACCGCTCCCAAGGTGATCGGCGGACGCTACGGTCTGTCCTCTAAGGAGTTCACCCCCGGTATGGTCAAAGGCGTCTTTGACGAGATGAGCAAGGACCAGCCCAAGAACCATTTCACCATCGGCATCTATGACGACGTTTCCAGCACCAGCCTGGACTTTGACCCCTGCTTCCTGATCGAAGGCGATGAGGTCATCCGCAGTGTTTTCTTTGGACTGGGTTCAGACGGTACGGTCGGCGGGAACAAGAACTCGATCAAGATCATCGGCACCCAGACCGACAACTACGCCCAGGGCTACTTTGTGTACGACTCCAAGAAAGCCGGCGCGAAGACCATCTCCCACCTGCGTTTTGGGCCTGAGCCCATCAAAGCTCCCTACATCATCGAGGTTGGGCAGGCGGACTTTGTGGCCTGCCACCAGTTCAGCTTCCTGGAGCAGATCGATATGTTGAAGTACCTCAAACCGGGCGGTATATTCCTGCTGAACAGCACCTACGGGCCGGATGAGGTCTGGGATTACCTGCCAGTGGAATTCCAGGAAGCCATCCTGGAAAAGGAAGCGGATTTTTACATAGTGGATGCCTACAAGATTGCCGAAGAGGTTGGCCTCGGCTCCCGCATCAACACGGTGATGCAGACCTGTTTCTTTGCCATCAGCGGTGTTCTTCCCAAAGACCGGGCGATCAAAGAGATCAAGACCATGATCAAGAAAAGCTACGGCAAAAAAGGCGAAAGCATCGTCAGCATGAACTACGCAGCCGTTGATAAAGCCCTGGAAAATATGTACAAGGTTGAAATGCCTGCCAAAGCTAACAGCAAGGCCAGGATGAGACCCCCGGTTCCGGAGGACTCCCCTGATTTCGTCAAGAACGTGATCGGCACCATCCTTAAAGGTGAAGGCAACGATCTGCCTGTCAGCGTATTCTCCGCGGACGGCACCTTCCCGACGGGAACAACCCAGTACGAAAAACGCAATATCTCCCTGGACATCCCCGCCTGGAACCCGGACACCTGCATCCAATGCAACAAATGTGCCTTTGTCTGCCCCCACGCGGTCATCCGGCCCAAAGTCTATGATCCGGCCTTGCTGAAAGACGCCCCGGAGACTTTCAAGTCCGTTGACGCAAACGGCAGAGAATTCAAAGGCATGAAATACACCATCCAGGTCGCGCCAGAAGACTGCACCGGGTGCACCCTGTGCGTGGAGGTTTGCCCGAAATCTGACGTGGATGATCCCGCCCTGCGGATGATCGAACAAGCCCCGGTTCGCGAAAAGGAAGCCAAGAACTGGGATTTCTTCCTATCCATCCCTAACCCGGATCGGACCAAGCTCACGCTGACCCGACCCAAGGACTCCCAGTTCCTCGAGCCGCTGTTTGAGTTCTCAGGTGCCTGCGCCGGCTGCGGAGAGACTCCCTATGTAAAACTGCTCAGCCAGCTGTACGGCGACCGCAGCCTGATCGCCAATGCCACTGGATGTTCTTCGATCTATGGCGGCAACCTGCCAACCACCCCCTGGAAAGCCAACGCTGACGGACGTGGTCCAGCCTGGAGCAACTCCCTCTTCGAGGACAACGCCGAATTCGGCCTGGGTATGCGCCTGACGCTTGACAAGCAGCGCGAGTACGCCCTGGAACTGCTGCCCCAATTCGCGGATGTGATCGGCCAGGACCTGGTTGATGAGATCCTGAAGGCCGACCAGAGCGATGAGGCCGGCATCCAGGAGCAGCGCGCACGGATCGAGAAACTGCGCCAGAAGATGTCCGGACAGGAAGGAAGCAAAGCCAAAGACCTGCTCAGCGTGGCAGACAAGCTGATCCGCAAAGACGTCTGGATCGTGGGCGGCGACGGCTGGGCTTATGACATCGGCTACGGCGGCCTGGACCATGTCCTGGCTTCCGGGCTCAACGTCAATGTCCTGGTGCTTGACACCCAGGTGTACTCCAACACCGGCGGCCAATCCTCCAAAGCCACCCCGATGGGTGCTGTGGCCCGCTTCGCCGAAAGCGGCAAAGGCATGCCCCGCAAAGACCTGGGGATGATGGCCGTGAATTACGGCTATGTTTATGTGGCCCAGGTCGCTCTGGGACACAGCGACACTCAGACCCTGAAAGCCTTCCGCGAGGCGGAAGCCTACGACGGTCCTTCCCTGATCCTGGCATACAGCCCCTGCATCGCTCACGGCTTTCCTATGTCCAATGGGCTAAACCAGCAGGACCTGGCGGTCAAGTCCGGCCTCTGGCCGCTTTACCGCTTCAACCCGGACCGGATTACTGAAGGCAAGAATCCCCTCCTGCTGGACTCGAAAGCGCCCTCCATACCCCTGAAAGACTATGCCTACAACGAGCTGCGCTACCGCTCGCTGCTGAAGAGCAACGAGGAGCGGGCAGAAATGCTCATGAAAAACGCTCAGAAAGAAGTTGAAAAGCGCTGGTCGTTCTACAAGCAGATGTCCGAGATGGACTACAGCATGGATAAGGAAGAAGCCTAGGCAAATATCCATCAAGAAAAAAAGAAGAACCCGGAAGCCAGCTAATTTTCCGGGTTCTTTTTAATTTAATTTGGCTGTCCCAGATTGATGAATTCAGACTGAATATTCAGCAAACAATACTTACGTCAATCGTAATATAAATAATGCTAGATTCAACTCGTAAGTGCAACTTTGAAGGTTGAAAGAGGTAAGCTGGTGTAATATAAGCCTCTAGAGACCTACCAAGTCAAAGGAGCGCTTATGAACTACAACCAGCTTACCCAATGTCAACGATATCAGATTCACGCACTTTTGAAAAGTAGCCACAATCAAACGGAGATAGCCCAAACGATCGGAGTTCATAAAACGACCATCAGCAGAGAACTGAAAAGAAATCGAGGCCAGCGAGGGTGCCGTCCAAAACAGGCTCATCGAAAAGCGATAAACAGACGTAAGTGGGAGAGAAGTCGTAATCAACCCCAGATCTGAGCCTGGATCGAGGAAAAGATTCGTTGAGACTGGGCCCGAAACAAATCTCGCTGTGGATGAAGGAGTATAGAAAAATCAGTGTCAGTCATGAGTGGATTTACCAATACATTTATGCAGATAAGCGGGCTGGAGGGGATCTTCATAAGCATCTACGGTGCCAGAAAAAACGCCGAAAACGGTACGGAAGCACCCATCGTAGAGGGAATTTAGTGGATCGGGTGAGTATTGAGCAGCGCCCAGGCGTTGTGGAAGGAAGAAACCGTCTGGGAGACAGGGAAGCGGATACGGTGATCGGCAAGAAAAGTCTATATGCTTTAGTTACCCTGGTGGAGCGGAAATCACGCTTTACCTTGGTAAAGTAAATCAACCACCGCACAGGCGTAGCTGCCAGGGATGCCATTATTCACATGTTAAAACCCTACTACCCGAAGACACTGACTATCACCTGTGACAATGGGAGAGGATATGCCGGACACAAAGAGATCGCTGAAGAATTGGGAGCTGATGTGTATTTTGCACATCCTTATTCCTTCTGGGAAAGAGGCACAAATGAAAATACCAACGGCCTTCTCAGCCAGTACTTACCGAAAGGCAGCGACTTCTCCAAGATCACTGATGAAAAGGTACAATTAGCTCAGAAACACCCAAATCGAAAACCTAGAAAGTGCTTGAATATCATGACACCTGAGATGGTGTTCTTCAAACTAAGTGATGTTGCACTTGAAACTTGAATCCAAGAATATTTGTATTCTGATAACTAGTCTTATCTCAACCAGAACAACAATATTATTCTAATCTAATAAAGAGAAAATGATTTTCCAAAGTAGGAATTTTGTACTGTACTATCCACTCCCGATACAGATATACTGGGTATACCATTCCTGCAGAATTACTCTTAGACACAATCTCTTCGCATGGACCCATGACCCGCTAGGGAAAAAGGGGGTGTTGCTAATTACGGTTAGCTCGAGGATATCCCCTTACCCTTCTCAACTGTCATTCACTTTAAAACCGTAACTTTCTGTTCAATTGGACCCGCTGATCCATTCTGGCTATCCTCCCCGCAGAGGAAGGCAATATCCCAGTCTGAAAAAATCAGGGTTTCTTTTTCAGCTTGATATCAGTGAACAATCCGCTCTGGGTTTCCAACCCATTCTCGCTGGTAGCGACAAAATAGTACTCTAAGATAGCCGAAGTAATATCCCGGTAGCCAGGAATGTTCAAGGCGTTGATGGCGCCCTCCCAGGAATCGCCTGTTTTGTGCACCAGCGCGGTCGATCGCCAATCAGGCTTACCCTGCTGATGGTAAACGAGCACAACGCTGACGACTGGGCTCTCGCCATTGACCTCCGTTTCGATCACGACGGATCTCGGGGAGTAATCTCCCCAGTAAATCTCCGGGGTCGATCTGCTGACCTGAATGAAATAGGGGCCGGATTCCACCACAGGAAGCTCTTCCGATACGCAGCTGGCTTGCAGTATTTTGCCCGAGATCCAGCAGGGTTCTTCCTGGCCTTCAATTTGGACCAGCCACCAGCTTGAATCCACATTGCGCCCGGTAACCAGGGCGCTCTCCCCTTCCATCAGGTAGGTGGCTGGCGTATGAAAAACGGAAGATCCCACCCTGCAGGTGGCGTTTTCCAGCGCCTGAGCATCAGGAACACAGGCAGTATTGGTTTCCTCAGGATCTGCAATATAAACCACAGCGTAGCTGAAATTACTCCATTCCTGATCAGCACCCTGCCCCCGGACAGCGATGACATGTTTGCCTGCCGATTCTGGGGTCCAGATATATTTTATTGTGGCCAGATTGGAAGCATCATCCGGATTAGGAATGGTAGCAAGAACAATATCATCAACGCTGATTTCTGCGGAGAGAACCTCTTGCTGATCTGTAGCATGAACAACAATTTCATAGGGCTCAAACGGCAAGTAACTTTCATCGAGCGGGGCATCAATCCAGGCCTGGGGTGATAAATTGGTTTGGCTTAGCTCCTCATACCTTTCCTCCCCCGACGGGGTGCAGGAGGAGAGCAGAAAAACAAAACCGATGGCGAGCATGAAAATATTTTTATTCATGATTGGTTTCCTGGTATAACGTAAGCAGCTTGATCCACAACTTCCTCACCCGTTATTAATTTCCGGGAGCATCTGGATTAGTATATTCCCAGCTATCTTTGCCGCCCGATGTGCAGGGAACCCAGAGCTGCGAACTATCTTCACTTAAACAATATTCTTTTACTTCCATGAAGGAAGTCCCGCGGTAGAACAGGTACTGGCTCATGCTGTTAACACAATTAGGCTTTCTTTCCGTTGTCCATTGCGCTTTCAAGGAGATCGGAATATCGATTGATTCCCCTGGTTCCAGCCAGGGGATCTCCACCATCACCGGATAAAATAACGGCCCTTCCATGGGAAAATCACCCAGGTAGGTGTAACCATGATTGGCGTTACTGTTTGGGTTCGCTGGATCAGGCAACTGATCCTGGGGGATGTTGTCATAGTATGTACAAAAGTTACCGTAGTAACCAATCCGGCTTGAATTGGTTCCAGCGACGGTCACCCGGAGTTGAAACTTGCCGGCTAACTCCTTTCGGCGATCACTGGTAACCAATAATGACTCAGGTGTATTCTTCCGTGTAACCCGGATCACGATCGCACCAGGAAAATCAGAGGATCCCAATACAGGGTGAACTTCGACAGGAGGTAAAAAACAGATCGGAAAATATCCATAATGCGGATTTTCCATTTTACAGCCCTCCTGGTTGTTATAAGCCTGGGTTAGCTGAACGTAAGATAAAACCTCTTCCCTGATAGCCGCTTTACAATCATCATTGCAGATCAGGTCACCAGCTTTCTCTCCATATTCCTTTCCTAATTCCTCACCAGCTACTTCACCAACGATTTCACCACCCGCCTCATTCAGGCCGTAGGTAATTAACTCTTCCGCGCCTGCCGCAATCAACTCATCGGAATTTGGCAAATCCGGCGGAATGCCGGTTGCGGCGGTTACCGCATAATCGACACCAGCCTGGACTGCACTCTCGCAAGCATCACTGCCTTCACAATAAGGTATTATTTCTATGATCGTCCCAGAGAGATAATTCTTGACGTCTTCATAGGCATTTACAATCATATCCCAGGCTGCTGAAAGCATCCCAAAGAATCCGGTATCTTCACAAGTAATGTTTTTTCCACACTCCACATATGTAAACGGACAGACTTCCTGACCGACCCATTCCGAATACTGCCCCGTTGGATCCGAATCGATGATCACGCAGGCCCATTTACTGGCAATCTCATATTCAGGTGGAAGATATGTGTCTTCAAGGATCTCAATATCATACAGGCTTGGCAGTTGGGAAGCCAATGGCGGCAGTCCACTTTCTTCAAAATAAGAAAGGTGATGCATGTAGACTGTATTGGACATATCATTAAAGCTGTTATCTTTCATTACCGGGAGAAACCGAACAGCCAGGCTGAAGGGATCCCCCATGGGGTGGCTGGCATCAAAATCCGGATACTGGTAATTTTCATTTTTTCCGTTATAGGGTGGATATAATGGATTTCCATCAGGATAAAGGACCCTTCCAAAATCCAGCAGGTAGGTACCCTGATTACCTTCAACTGGACCACCAGGAAGGGTGCTGTAGTAACACGCCTTGAGCAGGGTAGGATTGGAATCGGTCAATCCGGGGCCGAAAAATGATTCCCCCACACCCAAACAGATCTTACTGGTTTCTGAAAGGTTGCTGCTCAACCAGCGCAATTCATATTTTTGTTCATTCAGCGGCATGTAAATATTGGGAAAAATCGTCATTTCGTTGGTCCAGCTTCCCCCTCCACTCGCGGTACAGGCTCCCTCGCCTTCTGTATCACATACCTGAAGTATGGAGCGATGGATTTGCTGGTCTATTGTGCCCATAAATAATAAATCGCCGCCGTTCCAGGCCCAAACTTCCAGATGGATGCTGAAATCAGTCATATCCAATAGATCTTCTCGGTTATCCAGGTAATTGGTGAGATTAAAACTCTCACCTGATTTGGGTAAAAACATCCGGTTTCCTTCCGGAACTCTTTCAGCAATGCCATTATCAATTTGCAAATACAAATAAGCAGTATCCATACCGGCAAACAATTTCAGGTTGCCGTCTCCATCAATCCAGGTGGTTGTAAGTTGCCCGTCATTGTTTGAGCAGTTCATGGCATCCAGGGGGAAGGAGATGGTTGGACCCGGGTTTTCACCATAGATATTGAAACCTGCAGCATAATAAGTCACCAGCCCATACTGATCCTGATCCTTGAACTCATAGTATTTTAGATAGTCCTGGCTGTTGGAGGGCAAAATGGTGGCAATTCTCTCAAATTGTGCTCCGTCTCTTGAGCGGTAGATGAAAAAGCCATCCCTATCCGGCCTATCGATGGCCGAGAAGTGGAGATTGACATCACAGCCATCAAATGAGCCAAAGAGATCTATAGCCGGAGGAAGTTTGGAAGGGTCTGAAGGAGTCGTGGACTCTTCCGTTGGACCGGTTGATTCCCCCCCAGTCGCAGAAGATTCTCCCGGATTTTCCTCTGGATTCTCGGGATATAATTGTGCTTCCGGAGTGTTTTTGCTTTTTATCAAGAAAAGCAGATCTTGAATGAAATTCCATCTGCTTGGGGTTTGTCCCGCTTCTTGTTCTGGTTGTCCTGGCTCGGGATAGGAAATCTCCTGACCATTGGGGTCAAGGGCCGCTATGATGGGATTGTCGATTGATATGGGGGCATTGGGCAGAAATACCGAATCACCAGGATTGATGGTTTCATCCGGCTGGAGCGCAGTATTAGCTTGCTGCAGATCCTCAAGGGAAATGTTCTGTTCCGCTGAAATTAACTGCAGGGTTGTTTCCTCTTGAATGTCCAGGGGCGATCTGGTGATGAACTCTGCTCCGGTTTTGATTATGATCGGTTCAGAAATCCCGGCAGCGCCCGATGCGCCCAGAGCTCTTGCAGTCAGAATATAAATGCCTTCCTCACCCGGCTGCCATCGCCACTGCGCGGTAACATTTTCGTAAGTCTGGTTATAGTTGATTTCTTTTACTGCATATAATTGGCTGTTAATATAGAGTTCAATCTTTTTAACAGGCTCAGCGCCCCATGCAGAAACAGTAACAGGAATGTGGTAATTCATTGGCCAGCCACTTTGATTTCGCGGATGGAGAATGTTTACCTGAAATACTGTTGAGTTGGATGGGATTTGTTCTGAGATTGATGGTATATTGCGGATGCCGATCAGCAATAAAACTCCAACTGAAACAATAATGATTCCTAATAAAACAATCAATCTAGGCCAACGAAGTCTCTTCTGCGTCATATCTTGGCTCCTTGGAACAGTATTGTTTTAGCCAATTTTTTTTATTATAGTGTAAAAAATTTTCAGGGGGGACAATTGCCCCATCCAAATTACATCCCTGAATCCTCCCTCCCGGGCAGAGACTGGGCGCATAATCGCAAGGAGGAGCAAGAAGAAACTCTAGATTCAAGAAATGAGACGTTTGCCTCCGCCAGGCAGGAAAATTTATGGCACATTGGAAATAGCAGCTTCTGCAAACGATGATTTCGCTCAGCCTGTTTCTCTTCCATTGATCTGGCTGCACCAGAAATACTCGCTGCGTTCGTGACCTGAGACCGAGAGCCGGTTCGCGCCTTCGGTGCGACAGCTCCAGTGCAGTAACTTCGCAAATCGTAAGTTTTAAGTCGACCGAGCCCAACACTGAATATTGGATAAGTGGGGAAGTCAATCGCCTTACGGCTTACTTGCCAAAGTTCTATCAGGAAGTAATTGGGTTGGGGTCGGAAATCATCCGCGAGCTGCATGGGGAACGGTAATTTACGCAAGTATCAGGTAGAGCGCAAAAGAGTCCAAGCCAGATTCAAAAATGAGCTAAAACGACAGCAACTTCGCAAAAAAAAGGGACGAAATCCTTCCGGAGGATTTCGTCCCTTAACTTAACTAACGTTACGGGATGCTCAGTACCTCAGCATCTTCGGTCCAGCTGCCCGTCAGGACGACATCGCCATCCTTGACAACGCTGTAGGAACCATTCCCACGCAGGACGAATTTCCCGGTCCCCGTGGCGTTCAAGTGGATGCTGTAGCCAGACAGGGCCACCGTGATCTGGCTCCCGCTGACCGTCGCTGAGCCGTTGAACCCAGAATAGCGGATCCACCCACCGGGAAGGGCATCCCTGACCCCGTTCCCGCTGATAGTGATCGCAGCATCCCCGGCGTGATCCCTGATCCACAGGATGCCGTTCCCGGAAATTGTCACCGTCCCATTCCCACGAATTCCCGCCAGCCCATCACCATCAGCGGTGAGAGTTCCGGTCCCTCCACCCGACTCGGCAAAAGCCGTCTGGGGAGCAACCAGGGCCGCGCTGAACAAAGACACAGCCAGCGCAAAAGAGAAAATCAGGTATAGACGTTTGTTTTTCATTGCCAATACTCCTTTTTACTAATACCCCAATAATAAAATGGCTTCCTGCAGATAACGGTCGGCCAGGGCACTTTCCCCGGCCAGGGAAGCTTCCAGGGATTTCAAATAAATGTCATCAGCTTTTTCGGTGTCTCCCCCGGCAGCCTGTTTCTCTTCCAGCAGCTGAAGATAGAGGTTGTTCATTTCCAGGAACGACAGGGTGGAGAAATCGGGTTCTTCTGAAGGGGAAGGACTCTGTGTCATCCGTGCTGACGGTGCCAGGATCTCAGTCCTCGTGGTTTCTCCCTTCTTTCTGAAACTGGCGCAGCCGACCAGCATCAAAGTCAAAGTCAAGCCAAGCAGCAGGATACTCCAGCGTTTCACATCCATCCCCTTTCAGTATCTGACCAGGATTTCCGCTCCCAGGGAAGGAATCTCGATCTCCCCGGAGACCGGTTCATAAGTTAATGATCCATCCCAGCTGCCATCTTCAGCTACCACACCTCCACCCACAGGAATGATCCGCTGATAGGCCCCGTCGAGAATATAACTCAGGGAATGGTCCTCTGAAGGGTTAACAAGCACCAGGCCGTTCTCGAATTGGCGCAGGTAAATCCCCTCTTCAGTGACGGTGTAGTCACCCTGAGCGGATCCCAGATCAAGGGTGTATTCGGGATAATACTCCAGGGAATCTGTCTCGGTATGGGCCAGGTCTGTCATCGTAAAGACCACATTCGGGCGGCTGACCAGCAGATAGCTGGTCACAGCGAAGAGGCGCTTTTGGGAATCCTCTCCCAGGTCCGGCTGCTCCTTGACGACCAGCACGATCCACTTGTCCGGATGGACAGCAGTTAATTCAATCGCTGCCCGCCATTGGTCTTCTCCCTGATATTTTCCTGTTTGCGGGTGGAAAGCGAAGGTTTCCCACATGCCACCGTCCGTGTTGGCGAGGCTGTCTTCCGCGCCGTGTTCGTTGTGCAGGCCATTGAAGACCACCGATTTGTCCCCCAGGTAGGATTTAATGAAAGCCAGACCATCCACCCGGTCCTGGTACCAATCCTCAACATCGTAGTCGTCAGGCATTCTATCAAACACCGCCCAGGGATTCAGCCAGTGACTGGCCGAGTCAATGAACAGCCCGTCGTATCCATATTGATGGACCTGCGCCGCTGCTGTCACGGCGTAGTAATTGATCCAGTGATCAAGGGCATCCGGGGCTTCCGCGGATACCAGATCGCCGGGGTTCATCAGCCAGGAATTCCAGCGGGTGAGGATCCGCTCACCATCCTGGTGCAGGAACATATTTTCCCGAGAATCGATGACATCCCAATCGAACTGGTCAAAGCCCTCCCAGGTTCCCTGAATGGAGCGGTATAAAATCAGCTCCGGACCGTGAACGGCATTTCTGACACTTTCCAGCAAGATGGGCGTCATCACATACTGGAAATTCTGGTTGATGAAAGTCAGCTGCTCTGGTGTTATCCGGGCATTTATCCGGGTACCGAGGGAAAAGTTTTCCGACGTCAGCCCAGCGCTATCTTCCACCGGAGGAGATTCCACCACTCCGGGAATGGTAGCGGGAAAGGGTGTTTCCTCCCCTGACCGGACTGCATCTGGAAGTTCTGCAGAGTCTCTTCCCGGCAGTCCCCCCGAGCAGGCAGTCAAGACCAGGGCAGCTATGATAAGTGGATATCCTTTCATGGGTAATTCCCTTTGTGGGGTCAGTTTAACACCCGGATGTTAAAACCTGATGATGCCCATGTAAAAACCTGGTAAATCCAGGCGATCACCATCCCCAGCACAGACAATCGGCAATCGTCAGCTCAGATCACACTCGACGTTTCAGGAGCCCAACGTGTGCTCCGTCAGGTTCCATTGACGCGAAAAAGGGACGAAGTCCTTATGAAGGACCTCGTCCCTAGCGTTTGTTAAAAGAAAAAAGTTCTTGGCAATGACCAACTCTCCCAGAGGGCCTCCCCTCAAGTACCATCGGCGCTGGCAAGCTTAACTTCTGGGTTCGGGATGGGACCAGGTGTACCCTTGCCGCTAGAATCACCAAGAACTTTATTCACATGTTAAAGTCGTACCAACTGAATAGAATGGAATAAATAACGAGTTCTCCGCACCACTGTATAAGCCCTCGACCATTAGTACGGCTAAGCTGAACACATCGCTGTGCTTACACACGCCGCCTATTAAGCAAGTGGTCTTCTTGCGGTCTTACTCCCTTAACGGGATGAGGAATCTAATCTTGAGGCAAGTTTCCCGCTTAGATGCTTTCAGCGGTTATCTTTGCCAGACGTAGCTACCCAGCTATGCTCCTGGCGGAACAACTGGCACACCAGAGGTCTGTCCACTCCGGTCCTCTCGTACTAGGAGCAGCTCCTCTCAAATTCCTTACGCCCACAGCGGATAGAGACCGACCTGTCTCACGACGGTCTGAACCCAGCTCGCGTACCGCTTTAATGGGCGAACAGCCCAACCCTTGGGACCTTATCCAGCCCCAGGATGCGATGAGCCGACATCGAGGTGCCGAGCCTGGTCGTCGATATGAACTCTTGGACCAGACTAGCCTGTTATCCCCGGGGTAGCTTTTATCCGGTAAGCCATGACCCTTCCACACGGTATCATGGGATCACTAAACCCGACTTTCGTCCCTGCTCGACGTGTATGTCTTGCAGTCAAGCTCCCTTATGCTTTTACACTCTTTGGTTGGTTTCCATTCAACCTGAGGGAACCTTTGGGCGCCTCCGTTACCTTTTCGGAGGCGACCGCCCCAGTCAAACTGCCCAGCTGACACTGTCCTCGATCCGGATAACGGATCCGAGTTAGGGCCTAAACATGATAAGGGTGGTATTCCAGTGACGGCTCCACCGAAGCTGGCGCTCCGGCTTCACAGCCTCCCACCTATCCTGCACAAACCATGTCCAAACACAATGGCAGCCTACAGTAAAGCTCCACGGGGTCTTTTTGTCCTGCTGCGGGTAACGCGCATCTTTACGCGTACTTCAATTTCACCGAGTCTTTCGTTGAGACAGTGCTCCGATTGTTACGCCATTCGTGCGGGTCGGAACTTACCCGACAAGGAATTTCGCTACCTTAGGACCGTTATAGTTACGGCCGCCGTTCACCGGGGCTTGAGTTCTAAGCTTCGCTGATCCGAAGACCAGCTAACTCTTCCCTTTAACCTTCCGGCACTGGGCAGGCGTCAGCCCCTATACATCGTCTTACGACTTAGCAGAGACCTGTGGTTTTGGTAACCAGTCACCAGAGCCTGTTCACTGCGGCTCTCAGTTGCTCCAGAAGAAAATCTTTCACAATAGAGAGCACCCCTTCTCCCGAAGTTACGGGGTTAATTTGCCGAGTTCCTTAACGAAAGTTCTCTCGCTCGTCTTGGTATGCTCTACCTATCTACCAGTGTCGGTTTGCGGTACGGGTACTTAGAATTCAACGCTTAGAGGTTTTTCTTGGCAGCATGGATCAACCACTTCTGTCTCAAGGACTCGCACTCATGCCTCGGCTCGGTCCGCGGATTTTCCTACGGACGTCAACGCCTACACATTTCCACCTACATCCAATTGTAGGCTGGTCTACCACCCTGCGTTACCCCATCGCTCCTTCTAAATAGTTCCGGAATGTTGACCGGATATCCATCGCCTACGCCTTCCGGCCTCGGCTAAGGCCCGACTAACCCGATGCGGATTGACCTGGCATCGGAAACCTTAGATATTCGACGAACATGCTTCTCACATGTTTTACGCTACTCATGCCTGCATTCTCACTTCTGCCCGCTCCAGCCGTCCTCACGGTCGACCTTCACTGCTGACAGAACGCTCTCCTACCGCTCCAGCCTTACGGCTGAAACCCATAGCTTCGGTGGTAAACTTAGCCCCGGTAAATTTTCCGCGCAAGACCACTTGACCAGTGAGCTGTTACGCACTCTTTCAAGGAATGGCTGCTTCTAAGCCAACCTCCTGGTTGTCTCAGTAGTCCTACTTCGTTTTCCACTTAGTTTACACTTAGGGACCTTAGCTGATGGTCTGGGCTCTTTCCCTTTTGACTATGAAACTCATCTCCCACAGTCTAACTGCCATGTTTAAAGTATTGGCATTCGGAGTTTGGTTAGGATCGGTAGGCGACAAGCCCCCTTACCCGTCCAGTGCTCTACCTCCAACACTCAACACATGACGCTAACCCTAAAGCTATTTCGGAGAGAACAAGCTATCTCCAGGTTCGTTTGGCATATCACCTCTACCCACAGTTCATCCTGCAGCTTTGCAACGCTGAAAGGTTCGGGCCTCCACGGGTGTTTAAACCCGCTTCACCCTGACCATGGGTAGCTCACCTGGTTTCGTGTCTAATCCCAGCCACTCGCGCCCTATTCAGACGACTCGCTTTCGCTCCGGCTCCGGGTGTAACTCCCTTAACCTAGCGACTGAGATTAACTCGCAGGCTCATTCTCCAAAAGGCACGCCGTCAGACATTATGGTGGCCATTGATTCTCACCAACGCCTCTCCATCATAGTCCTCCGACAGATTGTATGCTCACGGTTTCAGGTTCTATTTCACTCCCCTTAACGGGGTACTTTTCACCTTTCCCTCACGGTACTATTACGCTATCGGTCATCAAGTGTATTTAGCCTTGGAAAGTGGTCTTCCCGGATTCCAACCAAATTAGCGTGTCTGGCTGTACTCAGGGTTCCTGAAAGAAGTTGACAAGTTTTCGCGTACGGGACTGTAACCCTCTTTGGTAGGCTTTTTCACACCTTTCTGCTAACCAGTCAATTTGTAACTTCTATAGATCAGGCCCTACAACCCCGGCTACGTAAACGCAACCGGTTTGGGCTGTTCCCCTTTCGCTCGCCACTACTCAGGGAATAATCTCTTTTCCTCTGGGTACTAAGATGTTTCAGTTCCCCAGGTTCCCATCCTAAGACCTATGTATTCAGTCAAAGGATGCTGCGGGTTTGCCGCAGCGGGTTTCCCCATTCGGAAATCCTCGGATCAGCACCTGTTCACGGCTCCTCGAGGCTTATCGCAGTGTCCCACGTCCTTCATCGGCACTTGAACGCCAAGGCATCCACCGTAAGCACTTTGTAGCTTAACTTGTGATGCGGAGAAATCGATATTTATTCGCAGTTCTATTCAGTTTTTAAGGTACGGTCCCGACTGACTCTTTGTCTGTCGGTGGGTATTCCTCATTGGCTAATCAGGAATACGCACTGGCAGGCAATCGATTCTTATTGGCTTCCTCAGACAAAACAGCCCGGCATTTCGCCGGGCCGAGAGATCCCTTTGGAAATGCGCCCCCCTTATTTTTTGTCCTGCAGACTGTCAGCCAAATTTTCGTCCTTTCCTCGCTTGCTCAACCTCTCTCTCAGTGGAGATGAGGGGACTCGAACCCCTGACCCCCGCCTTGCAAAGGCGGTGCTCTCCCAGCTGAGCTACATCCCCGTTTGGCGGGGGAGTGGGCCTGACTGGATTCGAACCAGTGACCCCTGCGTTATCAGCACAGTGCTCTAACCAACTGAGCTACAGGCCCTTCTGTTTTCCTTAACACCTGAAGAGTGATAGAAAACCTTTTTTGAGATAACCTTGACACCGTCAAGGATTTGGTTGTTTTTTGGTACATCTAGAGTGGAGCGCTGATCCGCAGACCAGGCTCAAAACTCCCTAGAAAGGAGGTGATCCAGGCGCACCTTCCGGTACACCTACCTTGTTACGACTTCGTCCCAGTCACCGGTCCTACCCTCGCCAGCTCCCTCCCGTTAGGGTTAAGATACCGACTTCAAGTATTACCAGCTTCCATGACGTGACGGGCGGTGTGTACAAGACCCGGGAACGTATTCAACGCACTATTGCTGACGCGCGTTTACTAGCAACTCCGGCTTCATGCAGTCGAGTTGCAGACTGCAATCCGAACTGGGACCGGTTTTGAGGATTGGCTTCGCCTCGCGACTTTGCTACCCATTGTACCGGCCATTGTAGCGTGTGTGTAGCCCTGGACATAAAGGCCATGCTGACTTGACGTCGTCCCCACCTTCCTCCGGTTTTGTACCGGCAGTCCCGCATGACACATGTAACATACGGCAAGGGTTGCGCTCGTTACCGGACTTAACCGGACACCTCACGGCACGAGCTGACGACAGCCATGCAGCACCTGTATAAGCTCCCCGAAGGGTCGGTCACCTTTCGGATCCCTACCACCTATATGTCAAGCCCAGGTAAGGTTCTTCGTGTAGCATCGAATTAAACCACACGCTCCGCTGCTTGTGCGGGTCCCCGTCAATTCCTTTGAGTTTTAACCTTGCGATCGTACTCCCCAGGCGGTGAACTTATCGCGTTAACTACGACACCGATGACTATTACGCCACCGACATCAAGTTCACATCGTTTACGGCATGGACTACCGGGGTTTCTAATCCCGTTTGCTACCCATGCTTTCGCGTCTTAGTGTCAGGAACGGCCCAGAAGGCCGCCTTCGCCACTGGTGTTCCTCCCGATATCTACGCATTTCACTACTACACCGGGAATTCCACCTTCCTCTACCGTCCTCTAGTCTGGTAGTTTTGAGCAACCTCTCCTAGTTAAGCCAGGAGATTTCATACCCAACTTACCAAACCACCTGCACGCGCTTTACGCCCAATAAATCCGGATAACGCTTGCCTCCTACGTATTACCGCGGCTGCTGGCACGTAGTTAGCCGAGACTTATTCCTGAGGTACCGTCCTTTCTCTTCCCTCAGAAAAGTGCTTTACAACCCGAAGGCCTTCATCACACACGCGGCGTTGCTGCATCAGACTTTCGTCGATTGTGCAATATTCCCTACTGCTGCCACCCGTAGGTGTCTAGCCCGTGTTTCAGTGCTAGTGTGGGGGGTCACCCTCTCAGGTCCCCTACCCGTCATCGCCTTGGTAGGCCATTACCCTACCAACAAGCTGATGGGACGCAGGCCCCTCCTAAAGCGGCGCTGTGGCCTTTCGTCCACAGAACCTTTACTTCAAAAGCATCTGATCTTCAGAAGCATATGGAGTATTAGCCTCAGTTTCCCGAGGTTGTTCCCCACTTTAGGGTAGGTCACCAACGCGTTACTCACCCGTTCGCCACTAAGAGCTCCCGTGTAAACACAAGAACATCTTCGTTCGACTTGCATGTATTAGGCACGCCGCCAGCGTTCATCCTGAGCCAGGATCAAACTCTCCGCAAAAATTATCCCACTACAAGGTGGGATTAGATTACGAAGTTCTATCTCAAAGATTTGTTTTGCTGTTTTGGCTTTCTATCACTATTCAGCTGTTAAGGTTCGAGGCCCTTTTTAAGAGCGGGTCTATTCTACCACCCGCCCCATCATGCGTCAAGGGCGATCAACTCACAGAACAAAAGACCCCGCCGATGCCACGCTTTGTGAATTCGGTTTCGCTTCCGCGCCTGGCGGCGCTTCCGCTCAGGGTCTAGGTTCTTTCTGTTGTATAGATTTGCCAGTATCTGGCGAAATCTTGTGGCGTTAACCTTCGCCATTATAGCGGATAACTTTTCTCTGTCAAGGCCTATCCTCAAACATATTTCACCCAGTTTCCTATTCCAGTTCCTGCCGGCCCATCAACGCTCGCAGCAGGGTGTTCTGATCCGCGTATTCCAGATCACCCCCCATCGGCAGCCCCCTGGCCAGGCGGGTCACTTTGAGGTCGAATCCACTCAGCTGCTGCTGCAGATACATCCCGGTCGCATCTCCCTCCATGCTGGGATTGGTAGCCAGAATGACTTCTTTAACCTCCCCTCCCCGGACACGGTCCAGCAGTTCCTTGATCTTGAGGTCATCCGGGGTGATCCCTTCCACCGGTGACAGTGCCCCCTGCAGCACATGATAAAGGCCCTGATAACCAGAGGTGCGTTCCAGGGCCGGCACATCCAGCGGTTCCTCCACCACGCAGATCACTTCCCGGTCGCGCTGGGGATCGCTGCAGATACTGCACTGCTCCCGGCCGGCGCTCATCATGTTAAAACAAACCGGGCAGGTAGCGGTTTTCTCCATCAGGTCACTCAGCGCTTCCGCCAGCTTCTCGGATAATCCACTCTCCCTGGAACGCAGCAGGAAGAATACCAGCCGGGCCGCAGTCTTGGGTCCGATGCCCGGCAGCCGGGCAAAGAGGTCAATACTCTGTTGAATGGGTTCTGGCAGCATAGTCTGCTCCTGGCTCTTTTAAAAAGGAAGTCCCTGTCCGGCAAGAGGGCCCAGCTTGCCCTCCGCCAGCTTCCGGGATTCTTCCAGCCCATGATTGGCCGCTGCCAGAAACAGATCTCCCAGCAGCTCCGCATCGCCATCCTCAAGCAATCCCGGATCCACCTGCACGGAAAGGATCCGCTGATCGCCGCTGACCACCACTGTGACCGCTCCTCCACCAGCTGATCCGCTGACCTTCTCCTTCTTAAGTTCTTCCTGGGCTTTGAGCATCTGCTCCTGCAGCTGCTGGATCTGCTTCATCACTCCCTGCCCGCCCAGGCTGCTTCCTCCTGATGCTTTTGATCTTTTTGACATGCTTCGCTCCCTGCCCAAATTGATAGAGGTATGCTATTTTTCGGGATTCTCCTCTGACACCAGCGCCCCGCCCAGATCCCTCACGACCGCTGCCACCAGCCCATTGGGGTCCACACCTTCCGGCAGACCGGACTGCTCCTTCCCCCCGACCACGCACAGGATGGGCAATCTGACGCCGATAACTTTCTCGATCACATCCTGGCAGATTTTCAGGTGGTCGTTGCCTTTCATCTTTTCCATGATAGCTTCGCTGCGGAAGCTTAGCACCAGCTGATTATCCTTGATGCCCAGCGGCTTGCAGGAATTCAAGATCCCCTGGGTGGCTGGATTGATATCTCTGACCCGCTGCACGATCTCGCTCCAATGCTGCAGGACTGTGACCGGCGGCTGGGCCGCATCCCTCTGCTCCCCCGGAGGGGCCGCCTTTGAATCCGCCCGGGCTTTCTCCGGCTCAGGACTGGGATTGGTGGGTTCCTTTTGGGTTTTAGGAGCCGGCGGCCGGGAAGCTGCCGCTTTTCCCACCGGCGCTCCTTCTACCTTGAGAATCTCCAACCCCTCCAGGAAAGCCATCTCCAGAGGCAGATTGGGCTGCCAGGCAGCACCTTTGTCCACTACGGCCTTGTTGAAGACCCTGATCAGGTCCAGCAGCTGTTTGAGACTGATCCGGCTAGCATGTTCAGAGATAACCTCTGCCAGGCTTTCCGGGACATCGACCTCCTGTGCGTTATTCATCTGGGTCAGCAGGACATTCCGCAAATATCCCACCACCTGGCGGGCGAATTGTCCGGGGTCATTGCCGCGCTGGGCAGATTGATGCAGTGTGTTCAGTCCCGCTCCAGGATCACCTTCCAGCATGGCGTCAATAAAAGTCAGCACTGCCTCATCCGGGGAGGTGCCCAGCACCTGATGGGCCAGGGCAGGCGTGATCTCTCCCTCGGCGCTGGAGAGCTGATCGAGGATGGATATAGCATCCCTCAAACTGCCGGTAGCCTGGCGGGCAATCAGCCCCAGCACATCTTCGCTGACCTGGATATTCTCAGCAGCTACCATTTTCTTAAGCTGTTTTACAATTTCCTGAACCGGTATGCGCCGGAAATCATGGCGCTGACAGCGGGAGATCACAGTCACAGGTATCTTATGGATCTCGGTAGTGGCCAGGATGAAAATGGCATGATCAGGCGGCTCCTCAAGGGTTTTCAGCAGGGCGTTGAAGGCAGAGGTGGACAGCATGTGGACTTCATCGATGACGTATACCTTATAGCGGCCCTGGTTGGGAGAGAAATTGATCTTTTCCCGGAGCTCACGGATATCGTCGACGCTGGTATTGGAAGCGGCGTCAATTTCGATCAGATCCAGGAAATCCCCCCGCATCACGGCCTGGCAGTGGGCGCACTCATTGCAGGGCCGCTCCGCAAGGTCTTCCGCCAGACAGTTCACAGCCTTGGCCAGCACCCTGGCCGTGCTGGTCTTTCCTGTCCCCCGGGGTCCTGAGAAAATCTGGGCATGGGAAACGCGATCCTGGCGTACGGCGTTCTTCAAGGTGGTGATGATATGGTCCTGCCCGATCACCTCATCCCAGTTTCCCGGCCGCCACTTCAAATAAAGGACTTTGCTCATAGCTAGATACCCTGCCTGCGTGTAAAATAGAAGGGATTAGATTGAACCTTCTTTAGTGTATCAGATGCTCGGCGGGGGGTCAATCAAGCCCTAGCATAGGGCTGGTTTTCCTCTAAAATACTTCTGTGAAATGGCATTGAACTTGCACAGATAGAGAATGGTTGAGGAAGTTCATTCTTTCTTGACGCTATTTCTTTCTTATGCTAGTATCAATTCAGCCCATTTGAATTGAACTGGTGGAAAGCCGACCAACTTAGAGGGGAAGGCCCCTCACAAGGAGAGACAGTTCGATGAAGAAGACCAGCCTGATCATCCTTATCGCCATTATCGCATCGCTCATGTTCTCGGCATGCACTATGTCCGCTTCTACCCCACCGCCGATAACCCCGACAACGAACCTGAGCGAGATTGCCCGCCAGGCAACCGAAACGGCAATTGCCAAGACGCCTAAATCCGGTGAGACCCAGGCCCCAGAAGCCACAGAAGAGGTTGCAGTTGAGACAACTGAGGCCACTGCGGAGGCAGTTGAACCCACCAGCACACCGGCACCCACCGAGGCCGAGGAGGGAAGTGGAACGGACGTGGTCACTGAATACCCTGTTCCAGATTCTTATACCCTGCATTACGGGGAGTTCATTTTCTGTTTGGCCCGGCGCTTCAACATCCTCCCCGAGGACATCAAGGTCTACAACGGCTACGAGTCCGGCACTCTCCTTTACCCTGGCGACACCATTTTACTGCCCCCCAACGGACGTCCTTATGTGGGTGATCGGGCCCTCCGCTACCATCCAGCCACTTACACCGTGATTTATGGGGATACCCCCTATTCCATCGCTTGCCTCTATGGAGACGTCGACCCGCGGGCAATCGCTGCCGCCAACGATATTGACGTCAACCAGGAGCTGACCCCGGGCACGGTCCTCCAGATCCCCTGATCAGGAACACTCTCCGAATGACAACAAGCAGCCAGCCTTCTGGCTGCTTGTTTTTTCTGCCGGGTTTTCGTATCCCGCTAACTACAGATAAGTTATAATCAAAAAGGTTATTTTTTTTCTACAACCAAGGACAATCCACATGAAAAGGGCAGTCAGTATCAGTTTAGGTTCCAAGATACGTGATAAAAAGGTCGTCACCACCCTGCTTGGAGAAGAAGTAAGCATCGAACGCATTGGGACGGACGGGGACGAGCAAAAAGCTTACGAACTGTTCTGTGAGCTGGACGGCAAAGTAGATGCCTTTGGCGTTGGGGGCATTGACCTATATGTGCATGCCATCAAGCGGGATTATCCACTGTACGCTGGTCTCAAGCTGGTCAAAGACGTTAAAATCACACCTGTTGTGGATGGAGGGGGGTTGAAAGCCACCCTGGAAACCCGGGTAATGCAGGACGTCGAAAAACAGCTGGGGGACATCCAGCCCAAGACTGCCCTGCTGGTCGCGGGCCTTACCCGGGGAGGCATGTCCAACTCCTTCATCAATGCAGGCTATAAAGTGACCTTTGCGGACCTGATGTTCGGGCTGGACATTCCCATTCCCATCAACTCTGTTCCCACCGCAAATATAGCGGCAGCGGTGCTGCTGCCAATTGTCGGCCGGCTTCCCATTGAAATGCTCTACCCCACCGGGGAAAAACAGCTGGAAGTGGTCCCGAAATATGAGAAATACTACCAGGCCAACAAAGTGATAGCGGGCGACTGGTTGTACATCATGCAGCATGCCCCGGATGATCTGTCCGGCAAAATCATCGTCACCAATACCACGACCGCGGCGGATGTTGATTTCCTTACGAAGCGCGGCGTGGACTATCTGGTGACCACTACCCCGGTGCTCGATGGCCGGTCGTTCGGCACGAACATGTTCGAAGCGGCCCTGGTAGCCGCCGCCGGTAAGAAGCGGCCTTTGACCTCAGCTGAATTGAACCAGATCATCAACGACCTGAAGCTCACCGCTCAGATCCAGGACCTGAGATAATGGACGCGATCCTGTTAGCGGGCGGTGTTCCCGAGCCAGACTCTCCCCTTTACCCATACTCAGACGGAAATCCCAAGGCTGTTATCCAGATCGGGGACAAATCCATGATCCAGTGGGTGCTCGATGCCTTGGAAGGATCTCGATCGATCGAGGGCATTGTGATTGTGGGGGATGAGGACTTGAATAGCTCTCTCCACTCAACAAAGATCCTGGATTTCCGCCCAGCAACTGAGGACATCATCTGCAATTTTCAGTTGGGTGCGGAAGCGCTACTGAGCCACAAACCCGATGCGGAGAGTGTTGCCCTGGTTACCTGCGACATCCCTTTGATCACTCCTGAAGGTGTTGACTGGGTTATAGAGACCTCTCTGGAATCGGAGGAAGATTTTTATTACTGCGTGATCGAACAAAGCCGGATGGAAGAACGCTTCCCGGACTCTGCCAGGTCTTATGTCAAATTAAAGGACATGAACGTCTGCGGCGGAGATCTCTCTGTGATCAAACTCGACCTGTATAAGACCCGGAAAGACTTCTGGCGCAAGATCTTCGAAGCCCGCAAGACCCACTTCCGTCAGGCCAGGATGATCGGTTTCGATATCCTGCTTTTACTCCTCCTGCGCCAGCTGAGCTTTGAAGACGCTGTAAGCAAAATCACCCGCCGTTTAGGCATCACAGGCCGGGGGTTGATCTGCCCCTATCCTGAAATCGGCATGGATGTCGACAAGCCCCATCAGCTGGAAATCGCCCGCAGAGAGCTATCCTGAACTTATGCTGATGTCTTTGCGCAAACTCCTCGACCAGGACGCCAGATATTCCGATAGGATCCGCATCCCGGAAGGTAAAACCTGGCTGAAAAGTACTGCTGCGCTGTTCGCCCACTCCGGGGATTCCTGGTTCTGGGGCGTGGGATTGGCTGCCTTATGGTTCCTGGGTCCCCGAGACTGGCATCCGCAGATCGCTCTCTTATTCCTGGGGATCTTTTTCACTGCGATATTCGTACTGGTATTGAAATTCACGGTCAAGCGCCCCCGTCCGGAAGGGGAATGGGGCCAGGTTTACCGCAGCTCAGACCCTCACTCCTTTCCCTCCGGCCACGCGGCCCGGGCTATCATGCTGGCAGTGATCATGCTGCTGACCGGCTACTGGGGGATCGGCTTGATCATGCTGGGCTGGGCTGTTCTGGTGGATCTTTCCCGGGTTGGGCTGGGGGTGCATTACTTTTCCGATATCGTAGTTGGCACTCTGATCGGCATCGTGATGGGGGGGCTGGCGGTGTGGGTGTATTCTTTTCTCTGAAGGACTGAAGTCCTGAATTGACTATGAGACTGGGTGACTCGGGGACCTGGGATTAAAGGACCCACTTATCAGGTTGTTTGATCATAGTGATGATTTTTCCCAAAATGCGGTCATAATTACGGATCAGTGCATCAGCCTGCTTGTCAGACAAATAGGCGCATTCCTTACTAAACGATAACCAGACTTGAGTCTCAGCTGCTTCCGCTTCAACATGGCTCAAACTGTTGATAAAAGCTGCTTGATATCTCCTTTTTCTCCAGGCCTCCGCGAGATTTGCGCAAACTGAACGAGAAGATCGCCTGATCTGGTCTGTCAGGGAATAGACTTCCTCTTTTGGAAACGATTTTGTGTCTTCGAATATACCCATCGCCGCATCAAATGCCAGTTGATATACTTCCAGATCGGTATGATATTTGATTTTCTCCCCCATAATCTACTCCCCCATCTTCAAGTCTGTATGTCACCCGGTCAACATTCCCTTCCCTCAATCACTTTATTCATCTTACAGTAAATTCAACCTAACACCAATACCTATCTCTTTTCTCCCCGTCCCCCAGTCCCCTCGTCCCCCCGTCCCTCA
>JANTFT010000040.1 GCA_024763275.1 Anaerolineales bacterium
GATTTCCATCATCCAGATGGGGATGAGTTTCATGATGGGTTTTCAGGATATATGTTCTCACACCGTCCAGGCTCAACCAGGCCATATACTGGATATGGCGGCCCCATGGGTCATCACTCAGAGGGCAGTTTTATAAGCGGCTTTTTCCACCTGTTGTTTGGTTTCCTGGGATTCCTGCTGCTGATCAAATTGATCTTTGGATTTGGTGGGGTCGGTATGTACCGCTATGGTCCGATGGATTGGGGTCCTGGCAGACAGGGCCATCACGGCCAACATCATCACCATCACCGATGCGACTGCAACTGCGATCACCGGGACAAGCAGCCAGCACCCGATGAAAAACCCCAGAAATAAGCTGCCTGGTGTGAGATTTGCAAATAAAAACCTGAGATTTTTCGCCTCAGGTTTTTATTATAGGTTGGGTGCTATCATCCCTGGTAAGCCAGAACTGACCGCATTATGCCGCGGATTCCTCACTTTTTTCCCTGTTTCCGTAAATCACCAAGAATACCCCTAATACAACGATTGGAAACCCAAGTATCAGGGTCAGCCCACCGTCAACCCAGACCCAGAATACAAGGATTAATTCCAGAGCATACCAAGCAAGGATCATGATCCCTGATATTAGTTCATTCTTCCACAGGAAATAGTAGGCCACAATGAACACGGCAAATAACAGATAGACGGAAATATCTGCAAAAGTGATTCGGTTGCTGAGTGTTGTACTCTCGCCGATCAGGAATGCGATATAAAAAGCCAATGCAATTGTTCCCAGGATCCTGAAGATATTTCGAGTGCGATTTTCTTTATTTTTCATATTTGGCTTAGCCTCCTCCCAGGATATATAGCTGAGACTTGCATCTCAGTTTTCTTATTGGTGCGTCGGGAAACCATGCAATATGGGTGAGATGCTGGGTTGGTGGGCAGCGCAGAATCCTCGAATTTCAAGAAACCCACTGCGCGGCCCGTTTTTCCGGGACCTGGTGAACTTGCAGCTTCACTCCCTCCTCAGGCACCAAGTGCCGGAGCAAACCGCCCTTCCGACGTTTATTAGCAGCTTCTTTGTAGCACTAAAATTAGGTCATGTCAACAATTTTACTCCTCTTCGATGGGCAGTTCATCCTGGGTGTGGAAGAAATATCATGAGACCGTGATCTAATCATAGGGATAGACGCCCAGATCCGGGTCCAGATTGGCAAAGGATTCATCCCCACCAAAGCGCGTGATCCCTTTCTCTGAATCATAATTGCAGGCAGATTCCAGGATCTCCTGGTAGTTGATCGGCGGGGAGTCAGAGGATAAGCCGTGAAGCAGGATGCTGTAGTAAGGATTGAAAGAAAAGTCCTGGCTGTAGGTCATGACACAATTATCAGCCCCATATTTGTGTCTGCTTGCGGCTATTCGATGAGCCTGTTTGGGGCGATATCCTCGCTGGCCTCGATTCCTTTTCAGTTCTCTGCTGATTGTCGTTTTGTGAACTCCGATCGTTTGGGCAATCTCCGTTTGATTGTGGTCACTTTTCAAAAGGGCATGTATCTGATATCGCTGGCATTGGGTAGCCGGAGGCGTGCAGAGCTAGCTGGTTATAGCTCATAAGCGCTCCTTTATCTGGCTAGGTCTCAAGAGGCCTATTCTACACCAGCTCGCCTCTTTAAACTTTCAAAGTTGCACTTATGAGTTGAAACTAGCGTTATTAATAGAAGCCAAAGGAAAGAGTTGTTAATGCCTAACGTAAATTATCATTCAACCGCGCGCTAAGGATTTAGGCATTAGGGCGCCCAGTCCGCCCGGGGTGTTGCTGCCGCTTTCCCCACCCGATTATGATCGCAGGATAGCATCATCCCATTCGCCCAAGGGGCGAGAACTCCCCTGGGCAACTTATCAGTGTGCTGTCTGAGGATTGTTTACAGTAAAAATTGCTAAGACCTTGCCACTTCCGGCACCCGAGCATTATCCAGGGGTTTACGGTCGGTCTTGATTCTGGTCGCTGACTTACTGATCCCTGACCTACTGCTTACCCTCATACTGCTTCTCGATCTTGGCCCAGCTGTCACGCAGGGCGATGGTGCGGTTGAAAACCAGCCGCTCCGGTGTCGAATCCGGGTCGACCACGAAGTAGCCCACCCGCTCGAACTGGAACCTGTCCCCCACCGCAGCTTCCTTCAGGCTGGGCTCCACCTTGGCGCCGTCCACGATCACCAGCGAGTCAGGGTTGATGTAGTCCGTGAATTCCCCTTCCGCTTCCAGCGGGAAGGGATGGTTGAAGAGCCGATCGTACAGCCGCACCTCAACGTCCAGAGCCTGGTCGGCGGAAACCCAGTGCAGGGTGCCTTTCACCCGCCGGCCGTCCGGAGCATTGCCGCCCCTGGTCTCGGGATCCACATCGCAGTGCACCTCGACCACCTCGCCCCCCTCATCCTTGATCACGCCGGTGCAGGTCACCAGGTAGCCGTAGCGCAGGCGCACCTCCCGGCCCGGAGCCAGACGCCAGAATTTCTTGGGCGGATCCTCCCGGAAATCATCCCGCTCGATGTAAAGCTCGCGGCTGAATGGCACTTCTCGGGTGCCTCGGGAGGGATCGTCCGGGTGATTGGGGAACTCCATCAGCTCTACCTTTCCCTCCGGGTAGTTGTCCAGCACCACCTTGAGAGGATTGATGACTCCATTGACCCGGCTGGCGCGCCGGTTGAGATCATCCCGCACGAAGTGGTCGAACTTGCTGTACTGAATGGTGCTGGGCGACAGCCCCACTCCCACATGATCAATGAAAGCCCGAATGGCTTCGGGGGAAATGCCAGCCCGGCGCATACCCGCCAGGGTGATCATGCGCGGGTCATCCCAACCCCGCACGTAGCCTTCTTTCACGATCTGGACCAGCCGGCGTTTGCTCATCACAGTGTAGGTCATGTTGAAGCGGGCAAATTCGATCTGCTGGGGATGGAAGATGCCCAGCTGATCTAAAAACCAATCGTACAGGGGCCGGTGGTTCTTGTATTCGATGGAGCACAGGGAATGGGTTACCCCCTCAAGGGAATCCGACTGACCGTGAGCCCAGTCGTACATGGGATAGATGGGCCATTTGTCGCCCGTGCGGTGGTGCTCCTTGTGCAGGATGCGATACATGACCGGATCGCGCATGTTCATGTTGGGGTGGGCCATGTCGATCTTGGCCCGCAGCACTTTTTCCCCCTGCTGGAACTCCCCGGCCCGCATGCGCTTGAACAGATCCAGGTTCTCCTCCACGGAGCGCTCCCGGTAAGGGGAGTTCTTTCCCGGCTCGGTCAGGGTGCCGCGGTATTCCCGGATCTCCTCCGCGCTGAGGTCATCCACGTAAGCTTTGCCGGCTTTGATCAACTGCAGGGCGAACTCATAGAGCTGGTCAAAGTAGTCCGAGGCGAAGAACAAACGGTCTCCCCAATCGTAGCCCAGCCATTTGATATCTTCCTTGATGGCCTCGACATATTCCTCTTCCTCTTTGGCCGGGTTGGTATCATCAAAGCGCAGGCTGCAGATGCCTCCAAAATCCTCCGCTACCCCAAAATCCATGGCGATGGCCTTGACATGGCCGATGTGCAGGTAGCCATTGGGCTCAGGTGGGAAGCGGGTCTGCACCCTGTCGAACCTGCCTGAAGCCAAATGCTCTTTGACCATGTCACGGATAAAATCGGAACGTTCGTTCTCTGCGGTCATAAAATTCTCCCTA
Organism: Anaerolineales bacterium; assembly: GCA_024763275.1. Classification (GTDB taxonomy): domain Bacteria; phylum Chloroflexota; class Anaerolineae; order Anaerolineales; family UBA11858; genus B10-G9. The sequence continues at coordinate 3,704 of JANTFT010000040.1, forward strand.
AGCCGAGAATCTGCTCTCGTGTGGTAAAGCTATCTCCAAATTTTACCATTCCAGCAGCTTAAGGCTGGCTTTCTTTCCTCTCCCGCAGGAATGAATTGACGAAGGTTCCTGGAGATGATAAAATTCTTGGGCTGGTGGGGGCTCGTCTAATGGTAGGACAGCGGTCTCTGGAACCGTAAGTCGGGGTTCGAATCCCTGGCCCCCAGCTTACAGCCCCGAAATGTCTTTCGGGGTTTTTCTTTTTACTACATTTCAAATTTCTTAACTGCACCGGCGCATTGCTAATATATAGTAGAATCATCTAGTAAGCTTTCAAAATCATCATCCTGAGAGGAGAGTAACATGGCGGACAATGTGGAATATACCATTTTCGGCGACGATATGCAGCTGGTGGAAATCCAGCTTGATCCAAAGGAAGGCATCCGGGCTGAAGCCGGCACAATGCTCTACATGGAAAAGGGCATCCAGATGCAGACCGGCACCGGCGGAGGTATTTTTAAAGGGGTGCAGCGCATTGTTACCGGAGAGAGCTTTTTCATCACCACCTTCCTGAACACTAACCAAGGGATCAAGCGGGTGGCTTTCGCGGCCCCCTATCCAGGAAAGATCGTCCCCCTCGACCTGACCGCTCTGGGCGGGAAATTCATCTGCCAGAAAGATGCCTTCCTGTGCGCTGCCCAGGGGATTGAGATCGAAGTTGCCTTCAGTAAGAAGCTTGGCGCAGGGCTTTTCGGTGGGGAGGGTTTCATCCTCCAGCGCCTGGTTGGTGAGGGTCTGGCATTTGCCCATGCCGGGGGGACTATCATTGAAAAGGATCTGGCCGCCGGTGAGGTTCTCAACGTCGATACCGGCTGCCTGGTAGCTTTTGCCCCCTCAGTGGACTATGACATCGAATTCGTGGGAGGATTCACCAATGCCCTGTTCGGTGGAGAAGGCCTGTTCCTGGCCAAGATGACCGGTCCCGGGAAAATCTTCCTGCAGAGCCTGCCGTTCTCCCGCCTGGCCGACCGCATCAAGGTCGCTGCCAACTTCAAAAACGTAGGTGAATCCAAGGGAGCTGCTGGCATCGGCGGAAAGATCGTCGGCGACATCATCAGCGGCCTGTAATTAACGAACTAGTGTATTGCTGGACTGGATAATCATATGGCGGAAAGCGCAAAACAAAGTTCAACTTTGAATTGGTTCGCCCGGATTACCGGACTGATCCTCAGCGGCATCTGGATGTATGTAATCATCAGCAGGATCGTGGAACACGGATTCAAATCCCTCACCCACGATACCACCACCGGGATCATCCTCTTTCTGCTGGTCACCTCACTGTCTGTGGGGGTGCTGCTCGCCTGGAGGCTGCCCCTTCTGGCAGGTAAATTCATCGCCGTGCTGGGCGTCCTGCTGAGCCTGTTCGTTTATTTTTCTGACGAGGGGAACCGGCTGACAGCCATCCTTTACAAAGGCCTGCCCTTTTTCCTGGTGGGTTTGCTGTTCATCCAGTCCCAGGCGGGTATAGAGAAGCCTGCCGACTAATCTCCCAGAGCTGTTTTGGACTCTTCCCACAAGCGGTCCATTTCTTCCAGCGTCATCCCGGAAAGCTCGCGCCCTGCGGCGCGGGCTTCCTTTTCTAAATAGGCAAAGCGTTCTTTGAAGCGCTGGTTGGCACCCCTCAGGGCACTCTCCGCGTCCACATCCAGCCAGCGGGCAATGTTCACCACCGTAAAAAGCAGATCTCCGAGCTCCTCGGCCTGGCGGCTGGCGCCCTTGGCTTCCTTCAGCTCGCGGACTTCCTCGGGTAGTTTACCAAGCACTCCTTCGAGATCCTCCCAGTCAAATCCAAAGCGGGCGGCTCGCTTCTGGTAAGTTTCCGCCTGGGTCAGGGCTGGCAGGGAGCCCGGCACCCCATCCAGGGCGCTTTTTTCCGCCTGGCCGTTTTCCTGGCGCTCCTGGGCCTTGATCGACTCCCAATTTTTGATCACTTCGTCAGCTTGATCCAGGTCCAAATCCCCAAATACATGGGGATGGCGCTGGATCAGCTTGGTGTGGATGCCCTGAATGACATCGCTCATGGTGAACTCGCCGAATTCCGCAGCGATCTGGGATTGGAGGACGATCTGCAGCAGCAGGTCGCCGAACTCTTCCTGCATGGCGGCCAGGTCACCAGCGTCGATGGCTTCCAGGGCCTCATAAGCCTCCTCGAGCAGGTTTGGCCGCAGACTCTGGTGATCCTGTTCCCGATCCCAGGGGCAGCCCTCCGGTGAGCGCAGGTGAGCGATGATCTCCAGGAAGGATTCCAGAGAGGAACCCGGTGCCAGAGGGGGAAGATAGAGCGAGGTGCGGTCCCCAATGCGCTCACTGCGGTCAATCTCATAGAGAGGCAGCTCCTCGATCCGGTCCTCCCCGGTGCCGGCCTCATGGATCAGGAAAACCGGGTGGTCGTCAGGATAGACCGCCATCAAGGTCAGTTTGACATCCGAGGCAATCTGCCGGGAATAGACCTGGGCGATAAAAGCCGGCTGGTCAGGCGGAAAAGGAGGATAATGGCCTTCCACCAGCGCTAGAGCGTCCACCAGGCTGGTCTGGGGCAACGGATCCCGCTCCAGGGCCGCGAAGGAAGGTTCCAGGAAGCTCACTCCAGGGATCACCTCGACAGACAGGTTCTGCTCCCGGGCCAGCTTCAGGATCAAAGCTGGCGTGGATTCAGCGGTAAAAGGGTCGCCCGGCACTCCGTAGACTACCGGAGGGGAATCCTGGGCGAGACCGATCACTTCGGCGGCGATGCGGCGGTAGACGCTCTCGAAATCTTCCTCCTCTTCATAGATCCTGTCGAAGGAGTTCACTGTCAAATGCTCCGGCAAGCCTTCCACGGTGGGATGCTGATTGGTCCTCAGGTAGATCTCCCGGGAGTTCTCCAGCACAGCAGCAGCCCGCAGGGTCAAATAGGCAGGATCGCCCGGTCCCAGGCCGAGGATAATGATGTCCGCTTGGTGATCATTTCTTTCCATGAGCTTCCTTTATTTCCTGAAATACAGCAAAACGGAGAACACTCTAACCTGCCGGGTGCTCTCCGTACTGAATTCGATCTACTCTGTCCTCTTCCAGAACCGCGGAAAGAGGCGTTAACGCTTGGTGTAGGTCGGGGCCTTGCGGGCGCCTTTGAGACCTGGTTTCTTGCGTTCCTTCTCGCGAGCGTCCCGGGAAAGGAACCCTGCGTGGCTCAGTTCTACCCGCAGCTCGGGATCCATTTTCAGGATGGCCCGGGCCAGTCCCAGCCGGACGGAATCCGCCTGCCCGATCACGCCTCCACCCCTGACCAGCACACTGATATCGTAATCGGACCGGTTCCCACCCAGCACGCTGAGCGGTTCTGTGACGGTCTTGTTATCACGCTCGGTCGGAAAATATTCCTCCAGCGTTTTTTGATTGATCACAAACGTACCGGAGCCTTTGGAAATCCTCACCCGTGCGGTGGATGTCTTCCTGCGTCCGATGCCTTCAAAATACTCTGCCATAAATACTCCTCTTACTTACCTGCCAGTCAATTCGCTTTGAATCAACTAGACCCTCGGGTCTACAGGTTTGGATACAGCTCCTCTACCGTAACGGGATGCTGAGCCTGGTGGGGATGGTTCGGCCCGGCATAGACCTTCAGCTTCTTGTTCAGCCGTCGGCCCAGGCGGGTCTTGGGCAGCATGCCCCGGACAGCGTGTTCGATAACGTACTCTGGACGCTTCTCAAGCTGATTTCTGAGGGTAGTCTTCTTCAAACCGCCCTGGTACTTGGATTCCCTGTAGTAGTACTTATCATCCATCTTCTTGCCGGTCACCACGAATTTCTCAGCGTTGATGACGATCACAAAATCGCCCATGTCCACGCCAGGGGTGTATTCCGGCTTGTGTTTGCCAAGGATCAGCTTGGAAATCACAGTGGCCAGCCGCCCCAGGTTCTTTCCCTCGGCGTCCACCACAACCCATTTCCGGGTCACATCTTCAGGTTTCGGATAAAATGTCTTCTTCACAATCATGCACTCCACTTTTTACAATTGGCCGGTTGGCGGGGCCAGCGGGTCAATTTTTATAATTTACCTTTACCAGCGTCAGTCCTCTGGCCGGGGCTAACCCCGGAGCGGGGGGTTCACCTGGATCCTCCAGGTAAGAACTCATCCTCCGGGCCGGCTCCCTTCCCTGGCCGATTTTCACCAGGGCCATGACAATGCGCCGGACCATATGGTAAAGGAAAGCGTTGCCGGTAATTTCAAAAACCAGCAAATTCCCTTGTTTTTGCCAGGCAGCCCGGTCGATCCTGCGGACTGTGCTGCCACCCGGCTGATGAGGGCTTCCCAGGGCAGCAAAATCATGGCTGCCAATTAAAACCCGGGATCCCTTCTTCATCTGCCTGAGATCCAGTTCGGGCCAGACTCTCCAACAGTAGCGCTCCTGGAGTGGATCTCTATTGGGGCTGATCAGTATCCGGTAATGATACTCTCTGGACCGGGCTTCATACCGGGGTTGGAAATCAGGCCTGGTCCTGCGGATCTGAGCTGCCGCGATGTCCTGCGGTAAAACCGCGTTTAATGCCCTGTTTAGCTCCTGTTCTGTGTGATCCCACTTCATGTTGAAGGCGATCACCTGTCCTGCTGCGTGCACGCCGGCGTCCGTCCTGCCCGCGAAATACACCGTTTGTCCCTGCCAGCCGATCTTTCTCAGCGCCCGCTGCAGCTCGCCCTGGACAGTTCTCCGTTGTGGTTGGTACTGCGATCCGTAGAACCCAGTACCATCATAGGCCAGGCGGGCTTGAAAGCGGTCAGACATTGGCTGGCGGCACCTCTTCCTTTACTCTTCTACCAGCTCCAGGACAACCATTTCAGCAGCATCGCTGGTCCTGGGAGGCAGCTTGAACATGCGGGTGTAGCCCCCCGGGCGGTTGCTGTAGCGGGGTGCCAGCTCCTCAAATAATTTCCTGACAATTTCCTTATCATTATCCAGCCGGGAAGCAGCAATTCTCCGGGCATGCACCTGGGCAGCCTCATCCGCATCCAGGGACCGTTTGGCCAGGGTGATCAGCTTTTCGGCAGGCTGCCGGATGAATTCGGCTTTGCCGCGGGTGGTCTGGATGCGCTCATTCTCAAAAAGCTGCTTGATCATGGTCCTCCGCAGCGCCGCCCGGTGGCCTGAATTCCGTCCTAGTTTTTTTCCTGCTACCTTGTGTCGCATAATTCTTACTCCAGATCAGTATTTATTTCCAGGAGGTAGCCGTGCTCTTCCAGCTTATCCTTTAATTCAGTGAGACTCTTGACGCCAAAATTCCGGATGGAAAGCAGGGCATCATCCCCTTTGGTGTTCAGCTCCATAACCTCGCGAACGGTGGTAATGCCGGTTCGCTTGAGCGAGTTGAATACCCGAACGGAGAGATCCAGCTCTTCGATGGGAATATCAACGATCTCGTCTACCGGTTCCGCGGGTTCTACCTCTTCAACCATGGCAGCCAGCGATTCCGCCGTCACACCGGCCAGATGCTGCAGGTGCCCCATCAGGAGTTTGGCGCTGCGGCTCAAGGCCTCTTCCGGCTCCAGGGTGCCGTCCGTCCATACCTCAATGACCAGGTTATCATAATTCGTGCTCTGGCCTACCCGCGCCGAACCGACATCAAAGTGAACCTTGCGGACCGGGTTGTAGATGGCATCGATGGGCAGCTCGCCAATCGGCAGGCGGTCTTTGCGGTCTTCCGTGGGCAGGTAGCCCCTGCCCTTACCTACAGTCATTTCGATGGTCAGCGGTTTGCTCCTGCCATCAACAGTCATCAGGTAGAGCTCCGGATTGACAATCTCTACCTCAGCAGGGGTGATGATATCCGCAGCGGTGACCACGCCTTCACCTTTGACTTCCATATGCATACTGGCCAGATCACCCTCATGCAGGATCAGGCGCAGCTTCTTGATATTGAGCATCAAGCGCAGCACATCTTCCTGGACTCCCGGTATGGTGTCATATTCGTGATCCACCTCGGTTATCCGGATCGATGTCACTGCCGCCCCTTCCATCGAGGAAAGCATCACCCGGCGCAGAGCGTTGCCAAGGGTAATCCCATAGCCGCGCTCCAGGGGGCTGATCTCGTATTTACCATACGCCCGGGCCTCAGCGACCTTCTCAATTTTTGGCGTTACCATATTATTCATTCCAAGCACGGTTCACCTCTCCCTCATCCTAGTACTTATCTGCCGGATCCTGATTACCGTGAATAATACTCAACGATCAGCTGTTCATCGAGATTACCGTCGATCTCTGATCGTTCTGGTAAACGAACTACACTACCGGATAAAGATTTCAGATCCCTTTTGACCCATTCCGCGGGAGTTCTGTTTTCCGCTTCCTTGGGCAGGTTCTTGAAGAAGGTTCGTTTCTGGGATCCTTCCCGAACGCTGATGGTGTCTGCCGGGGTGACGATCACGGAAGGAACGTCCGTGCGCCGGCCGTTGATGTTGAAATGGCCGTGAGTCACCAACATGCGCGCCTGAGCGCGGCTGGCGGCGTAGCCAAGCCTGTATACCACATTATCAAGCCTGGATTCCAGGATCTGGAGCAGGTTAAGGCCGGTCAGGCCGCGGCGCTGCTGGGCGGTTGCGTAATAGCGCCGGAACTGGCGCTCTGAAATATCATAAATGCGGCGAGCTTTCTGCTTGGCCCGCAGCTGGCGGGAAAAGTCCGATTCGCGGTTGCGGCGGTACTGAGCCCCTTTCCCATGCTGTCCCGGAGGATAGCTCCGGCGTTCAAAAGCACATTTGTCGGTAAAGCAGCGCTCCCCTTTCAGGAACAGCCTTTCGCCTTCCCGGCGGCAAATTTTACATTTTGCCTCACGATATCTTGACATATACTACTTCCTCTTTGCTTTGTTAAGCGACTTCAATACTACTTGTCTCAGTTCTGCTCCCCAGAAAACCCAGGTTAAACCCGGCGTTTCTTGGGCGGACGGCAGCCGTTGTGAGGGACTGCTGTGACATCGGTGATCGAGGTCAATTTCAGCCCCATGGCTTCAATGGCCCGCAGGGAAGCTTCCCGGCCGGGGCCAGGTCCGTTGATGAAGGCATCTGCCTCCCGGATACCCATGCCCATGGCTTTCTTCACAGCATCCTCGGCTGCCAGCCGGGCAGCAAAAGCAGTACTCCGGCGGGATCCTTTTAATCCCACAGCACCAGGGCTGCTCCAGGCAACGGTGTTCCCTTGATGATCAGTGACCGTGATTATGGTGTTGTTGAAGGTTGCCCGAACATGGATCTGTCCTGAAGCAAGTGATCTCTTTTTTCTCCGACCGCCTTTGGGGCGGGATGATTTTTGAGCCATAGTTCCTCTTCTGTCTTCTCTGATTTATCTTTCTGTCGGTTTTCCGGAGCTTTCACAGCCGCAGGGAGGAAAGGCTCCCAGGTGATAAAAGCACTGGCTGACCTGACAAACAGGGAATGGAAGACCTTTAGGTCTTCTGCATACCCCGACGGCGTCCCCGTCCGGCCACAGTTTTCTTGGGGCCCTTGCGGGTGCGGGCATTGGTGCGGGTCCGCTGGCCGTGCACCGGCAGGCCGCGCCTGTGGCGCAAACCGCGGTAGCAGCCAATTTCCACCAGCCGCTTGATATTCATTTGCACTTCACGGCGCAGGTCACCCTCAACTTTGAAATTATTGGTGATGTAATCCCTTAAACCGGTAATCTGGGAATCGGTCAGCTCTTGTACCCGGGTATCCGGATCCACGCCCACTTCCCGGAGGATCTCCTGAGAGCGGGTCAGGCCAATCCCATAAATATAGGTTAAGGCAATTTCCACACGTTTGTCACGCGGTAAGTCAACACCTTGAATACGAGCCATACTTTTTACCCTTGCCTCTGTTTATGCTTCGGATTTTCACAAATGACGTAAACTCTACCCTTACGCCGTACTATTTTGCATTTTTCACAGCGTTTCTTTACTGAAGAAGACACTTTCATGATTACACTTCCTTAATTGTTGCTGTTTCCTGATCTTTCCTATATGCCAGCAAAAGCACTATTATACCTGATGCCCTTTACACAGTCTAGGGAGTTGGGCTTTCAGTCCTCCCTGTACCGGGTCAAAATCAGCGGACCATTGGCAGTTACCGCCACGGTATGTTCGTAATGAGCCGTCAGCGACTTGTCCGCCGAGATCACAGTCCACTGGTCAGAAAGCACCTGGGTTCGGGAAGTGCCGACCAGCACCATGGGCTCAATGGCGATGGTCATTCCCTCACGGAGGGCCATACCCTGCCCGGGCACACCGAAGTTGGGCACCTGGGGGGGTTCATGCATCTCGCGGCCAACCCCATGCCCGGTGTACTGCTGTGGTACGTGATAGCCAGCTCCTTCGACATGGGCTTGAATGGCTGCGCCCACATCACCAATATGTTTTCCCGGACGCATCTGCTCAATGCCCTTGAAAAGTGACTCCCGGGTAACTTCGATCAAGCGCTGCTTTTCCTCATCGATCTCGCCCACACCCGTTGTGAAAGCCGAATCGCCAATATAGCCATCCAGGGTGGTTCCGCAATCAACCGATACGATATCCCCTTCCGTAAGGGTCCGCCCGGAAGGTATACCGTGGACCATCTCCTCATTGATGCTGATGGTCAGGGTCGCCGGGTAGGGATACGGGCCGGGATAACCCTTGAAGGTGGGAATACCGCCGTGGTCCCGGATGATCTCCTCGGCAGCCGCGTCCAGATCTCTGGTAGCTACCCCGGGCTTGATCAAGGCTTTGACCTCTCTCAGCACCCGGTCGTTCAAACTGCCGGCGGCCTGCATCTTTTTGATTTCCAGCTCGGTCTTGATCAGCTGTTTGTTAAATGAAATCATCATCAAGTTCCTCAGCAAGCATTATTCCCTGCCCGCCATCAATTATTAACGTACGAGCAGCTTCTCATCATATCCATGCAGTTTTAGCTCGGCATCGATATTCTGGAAGGCATCGCGAACTACACCAACCACGATCAGTAAACCCGAAGAGGTGATCAACATCGTTCCCCGGCCGCTGGTGCTCAGTTCTGTCAGTCCAATAGCTGACAGAATTATCCCGATCACAAAGGGCAGCACAGCAACTGATCCCAGGAAAAATGCGCCCGGGAAAGTGATCCTGCGCAGCACCTTGGTCAGGTAGCGCTGGGTGGGAGCGCCCCGGCTTACACCGGGAATCTGGGCCCCCGCCCGTTTCAAGTTAGCCCCGTAATCCTGCTGGGCAAAAAGCACGTCAGTGTAGAAGAAGGTAAACCCGACCACCATCAGGAAATAAAGCAACCAGTACCAGGGGGATTGTCCCCCAAAAAGGGACTGAGTGCTTTGAGCCAGGTTGCGGACCCACAGCCTTTCCGACTGCATGAAGAAGCTGGCCAGGATGGCCGGGAACGTCAGCAGCGATTGGCCGAAGATCAGCGGGATCATGCCAGCCATATTCACCATCAGGGGCAGGGAGCCTTTGACAGGCATGGACTGACGGTTGCCAACCCGGCGGCCGGGATACATGACCGGAATATTGCGCCGTCCCTGCTGGACATAAACGATGGCAAAGATGATCAAAATCGTGATCCCCAGCACAAAGGCCAGGGTGATCCAGATAGTGTCTGTCAGGTTAATGATACGAATGAAATTCTGGGGAATGCGGGATACGATACCGGCAAAAATCAGCAGGGAAAGGCCCTGGTTGCGAATTCCGTACTCGGAGATCAGCTCACCCAGCCAGATAGCGAACATGGTTCCAGCTGTCATACTGGCTACAATGGATAGGCTGGGGATCAAGGAGCTTCCGCTGAAGCCAAAATTGCTGATGATCGGAACCCCACCTGCCAGGCTGGAAAAGATCCGGATCTGGCCGATGGCCTGAAGGGCGGCCATGGGAATGGCCAGGATATAGGTCCAGCGCTCCATCCATTTACGACCTTCCTCGGGATCCTCTTCCATTTTCTGCTGCAGGGAAGGGACGATCGGGACCAGCAACTGCAGGATGATCTGGGCGGTGATATAGGGGTAGACCCCCATAGCCAGCACAGAGAAATTCGATACAGTGCCGCCGGATAGCATATCCAGGATACCCACGAAGGTGCTGCCTGCCCCACTACCAGAAATGATTGACGCGATGGCTTCGCGGTTTGCGCCAGGTACCGGCACATGCGCTGCCAGGCGGTAAATCACCAGGATCATCAATGTGATCAGGAGCTTCCGCCGAATGTCTTCTGCTTTCCACAAATAACGCCAAGCAGATGTTTTCATTGCCTTTCTCTCCTCTATTCAGCAGTCCCAGTCGGGGCTGAAATAGATCCAAAATACCTCAGCTCTGCCTAACTTTCAATGACCTCAACGGTTCCGCCAGCCTTTTCGATCTTTTCCACGGCTTTGCGGGAAAAACGATGGGCTTTCACCTTAAGGGGCTTCTTCAGTTCGCCGCGGCCGAGTATGGCCACCGGTTTGCCGAGAGTATTGATCAACTCAGCTTCCCGAAGGACTTCGGGGGTGACCTCAGAATCCTTGCGGAACCGGGACAGATATTCCAGGTTCACTTCTTGATATTCAATCCGGTTGAAATTCTTGAAACCGGGTTTTTGCGGCATGCGCCGGTAGTAAGGTGTATCGCCGCCCTGGTGCCAGAGGGGAACCCCTCCGCCTGCCCGGGAGTTCTGGCCGGCCATGCCTCTTCCAGAGGTCTTACCGTACCCGGAACCATAGCCGCGTCCTACACGTTTGCGATCTTTTTTTGACCCTTTGTTTGGTCTCAAATCATGAAGTTTCATAATAATTTCCTTCCAGCCCGCTTACTCTACTTCAATCAGATGCTTCACGCGTTCGATCATGCCCAGCACACTGGGATGCTCCGGGCGCTCTACGATTTGATTGATTTTCCGTAAACCCAGGGCTTCTAGAGTCCGACGCTGAGGCTGAGTCCGCCCGTAGGGGCTTTTCACCAGCTTGATCTTCAGGGTTTTTGCTTTTTTCTTCGCCATGGTCCTATCCTCTATCCCAGAAGGGTTTTAGCTTCTCAGGGTCCACACCCCGCATAGCTGCTTCCTCATAGGGATCCTTGAGCTGTTCCAACCCGTTGATGGTGGCAGCCGCGATGTTCATGGCATTGTTGCTTCCCAGCGACTTAGTCAGGATATTGGTGATACCGGTCGCCTCAACAACCGCCCGCACGCTGCCAGCGGCAATCACACCTGTCCCCTCAGAAGCGGGTTTCAGCAGCACCTTGGCGCCGCTGACTTTGCCGATCACCTTATGGGGAATAGTAGTGTTGTAGACTGCCACAGGACGCATATTGGCTTTGGCGTTGGCCGCGGCTTTGCGGATTGCGTCAGGCACCGAGTTGGCTTTACCCATTCCCATGCCCACATTGCCCTTGTGGTCGCCAGCGACCATGGCCACCCGGAAAGAAAACCGGCGGCCGCCTTTCACAACGGTGGCAACTCGCTCAATATTGATAATCCTTTCGTCGATTTCCTGTTCAGGATTTTCTTTATAACCGTTTGTCATAACCTTCTCCCGGTTGGGTAACTAAAACTGCAAACCTTTCTCACGGGCGCCTTCAGCCAGAGCTGCCACGCGGCCGATGTATTTGTATCCACCACGGTCAAAGACGACTTCTTTGATGCCCTTTTTCAAGGCGCGCTCCGCTATGGTCTGGCCAACAAGGGTTGCCTGTTCTTTTTTGGTCATCCCCTTGGTCTTCTTCCGCAGCTCGGTATCGATCGTGGAAGCCGAGACAAGGGTATGGCCCTGATTGTCATCGATCACTTGAACATAAATTTCGTTCAAACTGCGGTAAACGTTCAGGCGTGGTTTTTCCGCTGTACCTTGAACGTTCTTACGAACCCGCATATGCCTTCTTTTACGAGCTTGCGCTCTGCTTCGATTTTTCGCCATATTACGCTACCTTACCCGCTTTTCCTGCTTTGATGCGGACATACTCATCTTTATAACGAATGCCCTTGCCCTTGTAGGGTTCCGGCGGCCTGATCTTGCGAATGTCAGCAGCTACCTGTCCGACAGCCTGCTTGTCGATGCCGGAGATAAAGATTTGCTGGCTGCGTTCGCCGACCTCGAAGTTGATGCCTTCCGGCGGCTCAACCACCACAGAATGGGAAAAGCCTACATTGAGCTCCAGGTTCTTCCCGCTCATATTCGCGCGGTAGCCGACACCGACCAGCTGCAGTTCTTTCTGGAAGCCATCCGTCACTCCGGTGATCATATTCTGGATCAGAGCCCGGGTGGTTCCATGCAGGGAACGCATCTCCCCAGCATCGGAAGGGCGGTTGACCTGGACCACATTCTCATTCAATGTGATCTCGATCTTCGGGGAGAAGGTAAATTCCAGCTCACCCTTGGGTCCTTTGATATGCACATGTGACCCGTTGATTTTTACGTCTACGCCGGAAGGTACTTCAACCGGCAATCGTCCTACTCTAGACACAGCTCATTCTCCTTTGTCGTCCTTAATTGCTTTTCACAATCCGGGACCATAAACCCCTACCAAACCTTACAAACCACTTCTCCGCCAACGCCCAGTTTCTTCGCCTGGCGTCCGGTCATCACACCTTTGGAGGTAGTCAAGATAGATATACCCATCCCCGACAGCACGTAGGGGATCTCATCCTTACCGGCATAAATACGCTGGCCGGGCAGGCTGACCCGCTCCAGGTTGGTGATCACAGAGCGTTTGGTGCGCCTCTTTCCGACATATTTCAAGTCCAAGGTCAGGGTTTTGTGGGCTGAATTCTCATTTTCTGTGACATCGTAGCCGCTGATGAATCCTTCTTCAGCCAGAATTTCAGCAATGGCGACCTTCATCTTTGAACTCGGCATCGAGACCTGGGGATGTTCAGCGCGCACTGCATTGCGGATTCGCGTCAGCATATCAGCAATTGGATCATTAAAACTCATTACTCATCCTCCATCCAACTTACCAAGATGATTTGACAACGCCAGGGATCTTTCCCTCGAGTGCCAATTCACGGAAACAAATTCTGCACAAACCAAAGCGGCGCATATAACCACGCGGGCGTCCGCATTTCTTACAGCGATTTACTTCCCTGACTTGATATTTTCTTTTAGTTTCGCGTGCAATCATACTCTTCTTAGCCATTTGCGGTTTCCTCCTTAAACGGCATTCCCAAATCCCGCAGCAGCGCCCGCCCGGATTCATCATCTCGGGCAGTGGTGACTATGGTCACTTCCAAACCGCGAATCTTGCTGACCTCGTCATAATTCACCTCGGGGAAGACCAGCTGTTCAGTGATACCCAGGGTGTAATTTCCCCGGCCATCAAATGAATTGGGAGATACTCCCCGGAAGTCACGCACCCGGGGTAAGGCCACGTTCATCAAGCGGTCCAGGAAGGACCACATTTTGTATCCCCGCAGAGTAACGGAAGTGCCAACGGCAGATCCCATCCTGAGTTTGAAGTTGGCGATATTGCGCTTGGACTTGTTAATCAGGGGTTTCTGCCCGGTGATTTTGGTCAGATCGCGCACGGCTTCGTCGAGGAGCTTGCCGTTGTCGAGGGCATCGCCCACGCCGATGTTCACAACTACTTTCTTAATGCCGGGGACCTGCATGACATTCCCCAGACCAAGCTCTTTCTCAAGGCTCGGTACGATCTCTTTCTGATAACGCTCTTGTAATCTATTCATTCGTCTGCTCCCAGCCTTCAGTCGATCAACGCATCGCAGCGTTTGCAAACCCGGCGAGGAACTCCCTCTTCGCGGGTGATCCCAACCCGGGTTGCTTCACCACAGGACGGGCAAACCAGCATCACGTTGGAAATATCGATTGGTCCTTCAAACTCAATAATGCCTGGACTCATGGTCCGGCCCTGAGTCTGGATCTGCCCCTGGTGTTTTTTCCGGATATTGATCCCTTGTACGGTAATCCGTCGTTTGTCCGGGTAGACTTTGATAACCTCTCCCCGTTGACCTTTATCAGCTTTCCGGCCGCTGATCACTTCCACGGTATCACCTTTGTGTATTCTTAGTTTCACGGTATTTACTCCTGCATCCCCTTCCCTAGACCGTTTCAGGCGCCAGGGAAACTATCTTCATAAACCCTTTCTCGCGAAGTTCGCGGGCAACCGGACCAAAAATACGGGTACCTTTGGGGTTGGTGCCATCCGTGTCCAGGATCACCACCGCATTGTCATCGAATTTGACGGTCGAGCCGTCATTCCGGCGCCATTCCTTGGCAGTACGGACAACCACTGCGCGGACAACCTCGTGGGCTTTGACGGATCCCTGGGATGCGGCGCTCTTGATCGAGCCTACCACTACATCCCCAACCCGGGCATAGCGCCGGGTGGATCCGCCCAGTACCCGGATAACCAGCAGTTCGCGGGCTCCAGAGTTGTCGGCAACGTTCACTTTAGATTCTTGTTGTATCATCCCTGCCTCCCATTAAGCCTGTTCGGTCGAGACTACTTTGCGGATGACCTCTTCCACAACCCAGCGTTTGGTCTTCGAGATCGGCCGGGATTCGACAATGCGAACCAGATCGCCAACGTCGCAGCCCAGCTCATCATGGGCTTTTACCGCAGTATGGCGGTCGATCACCTTTTTATACAGGCGGTGCCGGTAACGGCGGGTAATATCCACCGAGACGGTCTTGTCCATTTTATTGCTGGTGACAACGCCTGTTAAGCGTCGGCGTTTATTCATGATTCACCTTCCTGCTCGCGTTTTCGTTCATTTATTATCGTTTCCAACCGGGCGATCAAGCGCCGGGTCACTCGAATCCGGGAGGTGTCAATCAGCTCCCCGGTGGACTGCTGGAACCGGAGATTCATCAACTCCTCTCTGGAGTGGTCAAGCTCGGCCAGTATTTGATCGTCCGACAAGCCGCGGATTTCCTCTACTTTCATTCGCTTTCTCCTACTTCTTCAGGCCGGACAACCTTGGTCTTAATGGGCAGCTTATAGGAAGCCAGCCGCAGCGCTTCCATGGCCGCGGATTCCGGCACGTCACCACCAATTTCAAACATGATCCGACCGGGTTTCACCACAGCGGCGTAGAATTCCACCGCGCCTTTCCCTTTGCCCATCCGGGATTCAGCCGCCCGCTTGGTGATCGGTTTGTCCGGAAAGATGCGGATCCACACTTTACCGCGGCGCTTCATAGCGCGCACCATGGCGCGCCGGCAGGCCTCGATCTGACGGGAAGTAATCCAAGCAGGTTCAAGGGCCTGCAGTCCGTAATCTCCGAAATGGACTTCCGCGCCGCGGAGGGATTTACCCCTCATGCGGCCGCGCATCTGCTTTCTGTATTTGTACCGTTTTGGCATCAACATGTCACTAATCCTACCTTTTATCCATTGGGGTTTATCATGCCAGCCAGTTATTTGCTGACGTAAACTCCATCGTGCGTTTCAAGTTCATCTTCATCTTCCATGGTCGGCAGGACTTCACCTTTGTAAATCCAGACCTTGACGCCAATATTGCCGTAGGTAGTGGCTGCTTCGGCAGTGGCATAATCGATATCTGCCCGCAATGTCTGGCGGGGAACACGTCCTTCCCGCATATGGATGGTCCGGGACATCTCTGCCCCGCCCAGGCGCCCGGCCACTTCCACCCGGATACCCTCTGCGCCTTCGCGCATGGTGCGCTGGATGGTCCGGTTCATGGCCCGGGAATAGCTGATCCTGCCTTCGATCTGGCGGGCAATATTGTCTGCCACCAAATAAGCATCCAGGTCCGGGGTCTCAATCTCTTTGATATCGACATCGATGGACTTGCCAACCAGTTCTTCCAGTTTCTTGCGCAGAATTTTAACGCTCGCACCCTTACGGCCGATCAAAACACCTGGTTTGGATGTATGAATAATGATCTTCACCTTTCCAGGGAAGCGCTCGATCTCAATTCTGGACACACCAGCCTTGTCGCTCTCCTTATGGATTAACTCCCGAATAGCGATATCTTCCTGAAGATGATCAACATACTTTTCACCCTCCGCAAACCAGCGGGCGTCCCAGGTCTTGGTTACCTTCAAACGAAATCCAATTGGATGTACTTTACGACCCATATTATCTCCTAACCCTCACGTCCACCCGGAACTCCTTTCCGTCCGGGGGTTGTTTACAACACTTTCCCTTAAACCCCTTCATGTTCTCTAAGTATCACGGATAGATGGGAGGACCGGCGCAGACGCGGTTTCACACGTCCCCGGGCGCCAAACCGGCGCCATTTCCGGGTTGGCCCTTCATCGGCTACAATTTTATGGATGTAAAGATCATAGCGGTTCATCCCGAAATTGTTTTCCGCGTTAGCAACGGCCGAGTTCAACAAGGTAGCCAGCGGTTTGGATGCTTTATTTGGCGTATAAGCCAGCAGCTCCAGGGCCTCAACCACGTCTTTTCCTCGCACCAGATCCACAACCAGGCGGGCTTTCTGGGCAGAGACAGGAATATGGCGCGCAACAGCTCGAATATCCTGATCCATGATTAAATCTCCCTTGCCGCCGCGGTAGCGGTTTCTTTCTTACGGGCTGTCCGTTTGGCTGCCATGTGACCCCGGAAAGTCCGGGTAGGCGCAAATTCGCCCAGGCGGTGCCCGACCATGTTCTCGGTGATGTAGATCGGCACATGGCGCCGGCCGTCATGCACAGCGATTGTATGGCCTACCAGCTGGGGGAATATCACGCTGGCCCGGCTCCAGGTTCGGATAACCTTTTTCTCTCCGCGTTCATTCATCGCTTCGATCTTTTTCAATAGTTTCGGGTTTATATAAGGACCCTTTTTCAGTGATCTAGACATACTTACACTCCTCGAGCAGCGTTCGCCTGCGAGCGCTGCATGATCATCTTAGCGGCGCCTCTTTTTCTTGCCAACCCGCCTATCCCGGACAATATACTGACTGGTGCGTTTGTTGCGGCGGGTCTTGGCACCGAGGGTTTTCTGGCCCCAGGGGCTCTTCGGACTGGGCATACCCACCGGGGAACGTCCTTCGCCACCACCGTGGGGATGGTCTCGCGGGGACATCGCCGAGCCGCGCACTGTCGGGCGAATGCCCATGTGGCGCTTACGCCCTGCTTTGCCCAGCTTGATGTTGCTGTGGTCCACATTTCCTACCTGTCCAATGGTGGCCGTGCAGTTCTGGTGGATCAGGCGGATCTCGCCGGATGGTAGGCGCACCTGGCCAAATTTACCCTCTTTGGCGATCAGTCGGGCGGCAGTGCCTGCCGAGCGCACCAGCTGCCCTCCTCCGCCCACTTTCAGCTCTATATTGTGAATGCGGGTTCCGGTAGGAATGCTGCTCAGCGGCAGAGTGTTCCCGGGGGCGATTTCAGCTCCCTGGCTGGATAGGACTGTGTCACCAACACGCAGGCCAACTGGAGCGATGATATAGCGTTTTTCACCATCGGCATAGTTCAACAATGCCAGGCGGGCTGTGCGGTTGGGATCGTATTCGATTGCAGACACAACTGCAGGAATATCCTTTTTATCACGTTTGAAATCAACCACCCGGTATTTTCGCCGGTGACCTCCCCCGCGGTGGCGAACAGTGATCCGCCCATTCGCGTTACGGCCGCCTCTCTTGCTGAAGGATTTGACCAGGGTTGGTTCCGGTTTATCCTTGGTAATTTCCTCAAATGTGTAGCCGGTCCTGCCCCGCATACTGGGGGTTACCGGTTTATATTTCTTCACTGCCATTACCGTACTCCTTCAAAGACAGAAATCGTATCACCGGGAGCCAGGGTGACGATGGCTTTTTTATAAGCACTTTTCCGGATCAGGACCCGGCGGCTCTGGGCCCGGCGAGATCGTTTCGCGGGCATAACCATCGTATTGACCCGCAGCACTTTCACGTCAAAAATGGTCTCCACGGCTTCTTTGATCATGCTTTTAGTTGCGTTGTTGGCCACCTCAAAGACATACTGGTTCAGTTTGGCGTACTGGTGGCTTGATTTCTCAGTTAATATTGGCCGTCTTAATACATCGTAAATCGAAGTCATCAGTCTACTCCCGTAAGAGGATCTCCGAGATTCGGTTCAATCCTGATTTGACAAGAATGACTTTCTCGTGTCCCAATAAATCGCGAATGTTCAGGTAATCAGCCAGGATCAACTTGGCTTTAGGAAGGTTCCGGATCGCCCTGACCAGGCTGTCATAATTCTCATCCCGTTCCGGATAAACAACCAGACAGTGCTGGCTTTTGGCGATCTTATCCAGGGCCTCGGCCATCAACTTGGTGCGGGGTTCTTTGAGGGCAAATTCCTCCACAATGAAAATATCCCCGGCAACATGCTTCTGGGTGATAGCGGACCGCAAAGCTGCCCTGCGCATCTTCTTGGGCATCTTCTGCTCGTAGGATCGCGGCTTAGGTGTGAAAATCTTGCCGCCTCCAACCCATTGGGCTGCCCTGATGGAGCCCTGCCGGGCCCGGCCTGTACCCTTCTGGCGCCAGGGCTTACGCCCACCGCCAGAAACTTCGCTGCGGCCTTTGGTGCTGTGCCTGCCAAGCCGCTGGTTGGCCAGCTGGCGGACGAAAGCCTGGTGCATCATACCTACATTAACCGGGGCATTGAAAATCTCACCTGGTAATTCAATGGTATCGATTTTCTTCCCCTTCATATCAATCACATTTGCTTCCATAATCTTCTGCTCCATCCGGCTATTGCTTCCGGGCTTCCTTGATGACAACCAGCCCGTTCTTGGGTCCGGGGACGGAACCGCGGACGGCGATGATGTTGTTTTCGGGGTCAATCCGGGAAATTTCCAGGTTTTGAGCTGTGACGGTATCGTTCCCCATCCGGCCGGGCATTCTTTTACCCTTGAAAACGCGCCCCGGAGTGGAACCTGCACCGATGCTTCCCGGTGC
Source organism: Anaerolineales bacterium (assembly GCA_024763275.1). Classification (GTDB taxonomy): domain Bacteria; phylum Chloroflexota; class Anaerolineae; order Anaerolineales; family UBA11858; genus B10-G9. Next base: position 22,538 of record JANTFT010000040.1, read on the forward strand.
CCGATGGCGGTCAGACTGGCCGTGGGTTTTGGGACCTCCGGAAAAGCCGTAGCGTTTGACCACGCCGGCGAAACCGCGTCCCTTCGATTTACCAACCACATCCACCCGTTCACCTTCTGCGAATACCTCAACAGTGAGGGCCTGTCCTTCTTCAACTTCTTCGTCCGTGCGGAATTCCTTGAGGTATTTAAGAGGGGGTAGATCGTTTTTCTTGAGATGGCCGAGTTCACCGCCGGTCAGACGCTGGGTTTTGGTCTCCTCAAAGCCTAACTGAACAGCAGAGTAGCCGTCTTTCTCCACAGTACGCACCTGCGTGACATAACAAGGCCCAGCTTTGATGACAGTAACGGGAATAGCTTTCCCTGAATCATCAAACAACTGGGTCATACCAACTTTCTTTCCAATTAGCCCTTTCATCTATTGTCTCCTAACGTTAATTGATTTACTGGGACTGTCAACCAGGGCTTGGCTTCATCATCCCAAATAACGCAGTCAACGCAACCTTCGTGAACAACCGGATTTTGTGTTCGCAACAGGAAACGTTCTTACGTTATCCAATTCCTTCGCCGGAGTGGTCTTGCGATCTGCCTCCAGCGCAACTCCGCCCAGGCTGCGGCGGAGTTTGTCGAACTTGCTTTCCTTCTACTGCTGCCCCCTGCAATTTGACACGGATTGCCTATTATACACCATTAAATTTTAATTTCAATATCAACACCTGCCGGTAAATTCAGTCGCATCAGCAGATCAATCGTCTGTGAATCCGGTTCCAGCACATCAATCAGGCGTTTATGGGTTCGGATCTCGAAGTGCTCATGGGAATCCTTATGCACAAATGTCGATCGCCGAACAGCGAACTTTTCAATCCTGGTTGGCAGGGGAACCGGTCCCGCCACGCGGGCACCGGTTCTCTCAGCAGTTTCCACGATCCGCCGGGCGGATTGATCCAGCACACGGTGATCGTAAGCTTTCAAACGAATGCGAATTTTCTGTTTAGCCATAGTTTTACTCGATTATCTCGGTGACCACGCCGGACGCAACCGTCAGACCACCCTCACGAATAGCGAATTTGCCGCCCTGCTCCAAAGCGATGGGCACGATCA
>JANTFT010000041.1 GCA_024763275.1 Anaerolineales bacterium
GTCCCTGTCACCCCAGACCCAGGTCCTTGAGCTGCTTTCTGATCTTCTGGAGGGATTCCTGGCTGATCTGGATCGGGACAGCTGGCGAATCCGGACTCATGGTTGCGTCCATTCCCATCTTGGCCCCCACCTTACCTTCCATAGAGGGATCCAGCAGATTGGCCGGCAGTCCGGGGACAACGAAAAGATCGCGGTCGGCCTGAAAACGGGTAGCCAGGGCCCATAGGACCTGCTTCTCGTCATAGACATCTACATCGCTGTCGACAGCGATAATGTGCTTGATGTAGGGATCCAGGCCGAAGATGAGCATCATGATCTGCCTGGCCTGCCCTTCGATGGTTTGTTTAAGAGAGACATAGCAGTGGTAATGTGTGCCTGACATGGGGTAGTTCATATCGACCACATTTGGAAAAGCCGCCTTGACCGCATCGAAAGTCCTGGGAACCCTGGACACCTTGCTCAGGTTAAGGTGCTCGGCGGATGCCCCGGGGACGATATCCTGGTAGATCATGTCCTTTCTGTGGGTGATAGCGCTGACGCGGATGACATTCCGGGTCGAGCGACTGGAGGCGTAGCCGGTATATTCGCCCAGCGGACCTTCGTCCTCGAAGGTATCCGGCAGGATCTGCCCCTCGATGATCATTTCCGCCTGAGCCGGCACCAGCAGGTCAACGGTTTCGGCCTGGACAACCGGCACGCTCTCTCCCAGCAGCGCCCCGGCCAGAGCCATCTCGTCCTCCGTGATGGGCAGGTTCGTGGCCCCGGCCACCGAAATGGCTGGATGGACACCGATGGCTATGGCCACTTCGAGAGGTTGGCCCCTTTCAGACTGCCTGCGCTGAAAATCCCACAAATCGCCCCGCGAGTGCAAACTGGCACCCAGTGTCCTTTGATCATGGAGCTGCATGCGGGTGAAGTTCAGATTCCCCACGCCTGTGTCAGGATCCCTGGCGATCACCACTCCTCCGGTGATGTAGCGTCCGCCGTCGATCTCAAAATGCACCGGGATGGGATAATCGTTCAGATCCACTTCCTCCCCCAGGTGGATGACTTCCTTAACGGGAGCGTCTTCAACAGGCCTGGGGGGAATGCGGTCGGCTGAACGGGTTTTCCATCCGGAGATCAGTTCCCTTTCCTCCAGACCGATCCCATAGCCGATCCTCCGCCGGCTGGCAAAGGTGTTCACTACCACCGGGTAGGGGTAGCCTTTTACATCCCGGAAGAACAGCAGGGGGTATTTCCCCCGCTTGGCGAGTTCCATGACAAAAGTCGTCATATCGTATTCCAGGCTCACCTGGTTTTTAATCTCCAGAATTTCCTCTGGGTGTTCCGCGCGCAAGAAATCTAGAAAGCTACGTAAATCTTCGGTCACAGCATCCTCCTCCGCAGACAGTTCGACCCTGTTTCACCCGGGCTTTATCTTTATATTCTAACCTTCCTGAGCCTGAGTGCCTGCCATCCTGACTGAGCTTGCGCCAGGCCTAGTCCTGTTCGGACTGCTCCAGCAGGTCAGCCACCCAGCCCAGCTCGAGCTCTTCCAGCTTGCTCCGGGTCGGGCGGGCGCTGTCCGGCTCCCAGCCTGCCATCTGATAATACATATCAATGGCCTCAAGCAGCTCAGCCCGGTCAACGGCCAGCCCCTGGCTGGGGCCCTCCGGGAGGGGTTCAAAGAACCTGGGGGGCAGGGGCGGCTCCTGGCGGCCGATCCCCTCCCGGGCATTGAAGGCCTGCATCAAATTGACGCGCCGCTCTCCTGCCTGGAGCAGCTCTTCAATGGTGACATCCCAACCAGTAACGGCTTTAACGGCCTCGATGATCTGCAGCGGGCCGTAGACCTGCCAGGCCGGGCCAAAGACGAACTGGCACAATACCAGGCTATCCAGCAGGCTGTAGACCCACTGGGTGCGCAGGGCATAGCGGACCTTTTCCTCCCCGAGATCCTGGATCGGTTGGGGGGAGGTCAATCCCAGCAACGCCATGCGGTCCTTCCAGACCTCCCAGCCATCCGCCTCTGAATAGGCTGGATCGTGCTCGTGAGACTGGTGGTCCGCGCCGTTGGGATTCACGGCGTAGATCAGGGCCAGAGAGCGCTTGACTCGGGGCATGTGGGCGGGAGATTCCTGGTTCTTGACCGTGGTAAGGAAAGCCTCCGTACCGCGGCCGATCTCCAGTGCTGCCCGGGCCGATCCCTCCCCCAACAGGTGGAAGAAGGCACCTTCTCTCTTCGCGATCCTCTCCACAGCGGTGAGCATGGCTCGTGGGCTGCCGAACTTCAACTCAATCCCATCTGTATCCTCTGCACCGATCAATCCCTTTTCGAAACACTCCATTGCCCAGGCTACCGTCGCCCCGCAGGAGATCGTGTCCATGCCGTACATATTGCAGATCTGATTGGCTTTGGCGACGGCTTTAAGATCATCCACCCCGCAGTAGGAGCCAAATGATGCCAGGGCTTCATACTCCGGTCCACCGTAGGTAGGATCGACCTCAAGGTCATGGTCCCGGACCTCGACGACTCGCTTGCAGCGGATGGGACAGGCGTAGCAGGTGGCCCGGTCCTTGAGGATGGTTTCCGCCATGGTCTGGCCTGAGATCTCCTCGGCGCCCTCGAAGACTCCACTCTGGAAGTTCCTGGTCGGCAGGCCGCCCGCCAGCTGCTGCCACTCCACTCCCTGCCCTGTCCCGTAGAGATGCAAACCTTCCGGGATGTGTTCCGCCCCGTATTTAGCCAGCTCCTTGAGAGCTTCCCGATCAGCAATTTTGGGCTGGGTCTTTCCCCGTACTGCGACAGCTTTCAAATTCTTGCTTCCCATCACAGCTCCCAGACCGTTGCGGCCGTTAGCCCGGGTGCAGCCATTGATCAAGGCTGAGAAGAGAACTCCTTTCTCGCCTGCCGGACCGCACTGCAGGACTTCTATCTTACGATCCCCATGATCGGACCGAATCGTTCGCTGAACGTTCCCGGTTGGCAGCCCCCAGAGATGATCCGCACTTCGAAGCTCGGCCTCGCCGTCATGGATCCAGAGGTAGACAGGAGAGGAGGCTTTGCCCTTGATCACCAGTGCGTCGAAGCCGGTGAACTTGAACTGGGCCGGCCACCACCCTCCGGCCTGGGAGCTCCCAACGCCACCGGTCAGGGGAGATTTGGCGGCCGCGTCAAAACGGCTCTGGCCAGCCAGTGGGGTCCCGGTCAAAACGCTCGTGGAGAGAACCAGGATGTTTTCAGGCCCAAGAGGATCGACCCCGGGTTCCAGCTCCCGCAGTAGGTAATAATTGCCCAGCGCACTCCCACCCAGGTATTTGCGGTAAAACCCGGCGTCAGGTTCCTCAACAGTCAGGACCCGATTGGTCAAATCGCAGTGAAGAATTCTTCCGTGGTATCCAAAAGGCATAAAGGCTTCCTTACTTTTACTGAACTTAGTGCTAGATGCAACCATCACGCCTGGCGCCAGATATGTCTGCCCGGCAGATTTTCAAGAGTGAAATACGGTCGAACTTGAAATTCCCCGCTGGTTGCTCCAGATTACGGATCTGGCCGCTTCAGGAAACCCATCCACGAACAGCCGAACCAGTTAACCCGGTTAACGATCATTATCAGCGTTTGCCTGCGGCATTATCCCTTGAGCAAGGCTCGTTGCAATAAATTCCTCCTGATCAGGTGGTAGAACCTACCTTTAAATGGACCGGGGTGATATTCAGCATGGCAAAGTCATCCTTCCCGTCTATAATGTCCAGCAGTAGGCTGCCCGCGGTGGTTCCCAGCTGCTTGATGTGAGCATCCACGGTAGTCAGGTTGGGGATGGGTATATCCGGCCAGCCCCCACCGCCGTATCCGGCAATGGCGATGTCCCCGGGGACCGACAGCCCGGAGAACTGGACGAACTGGAGGGCGGAGATAGCCATGGTGTCAGTGGCGCAAAAGATGGCGTCCACCCCCTCCTGGAGCAGCTTGCTGACGATGCGGTTGATATTTTCCGTTGAATAATGCCCTTCCATTACCAGATCGTTGGTAAATATCAGGCCATGTTTCTGGACAGCTTTTCGATACCCGGCCAGTTTCAACACGTCACCGGGGTGATTTCTCGATCCCAGGATCAGTCCGATCTTCCGGTAGCCGCGTTCGATCAGGTGCTCGGTCAGCTGGAAGGCGCCGTTCTCCTGATCAGGGGCAATTTCGACGATATCGGATTCGGCGAAATTGCGGGAGACCAGCACGCAGGGGATGCCGGCGCTCTGCAGGTTCTCGATGCCCTGGCTGGATTCCTCCCCTTCAAAAGCCTTGCCGACGATGATGATGCCGTCTATCCGGCGGTGGCAGAGCTCCAGGAGGGCTTCGGTCTCACGCTTCCGGCTGTTGCCGGTCATCATTATCATCAGGGTCTTGCTGGAGGAGCAGATGCGTTTATCTATCCCCGCAATAATGCCGCTGATGCCGATCTGGTAGATATCCGGGACCAGGACGGCCACGGAATCGGTTTGGCCCTTGCGGAGGCCCCGGGCCAGCAGGTTAGGCTGGTAGTTGGTCTGGGCGATGGCATCCTTGATGCGCGCTTCTGTGGCAGGGGTGACCTTCAGCTCCCCGGAGAGATAGCGGGAAATTGTTGAGACATTAACCTGGGCGATTTTTGCAAGATCGTTGAGAGTGGTCATGGTTAGAGCAAATAAGCAGTTGACAAATAAATGACTGATTCCATCGTGGAAGATTGCTCAAACATTCCTCAAATCTGCGTACTTAACGTGAAATCTATCATACCTGCCCGGTTCCAGCCAGCTGAATATTGTCCGGATTCTTCGGACTCCTTCGGTTTCAGACAGCCTGATCGATCATGACCTGACGAGCAACTGATACTAATGAGATCGATCGTCTTTCAGGCGATCAGTATAGTTCTACAGGGTCAAATCCATCCAGGGACGGCAGGCCGTAGCTCTGCCTGACCCTGGCAACCGCATCCCGGATGCCGTCTTCCATAGAGTAGCGGTGCTCAAAGCCGATCTCTTCTTTTAAGAGTGTGCTGTCCAGATTCCAGTTGGCGTTGATCTTGCCTGGCTTGATGGTTAGCTGAGCATCGGGAATATTGGCAGTCAGGAAATCAGCCGCTTCCCGGACTCCCCGCAGGTCTCCGGACACATTATAAGCCCGGGTCGGAGTGGGAGGTGCTTCCAGGGCGGCCATCACCAGCTGCCCGGCATCCACAGCATAGAACCAATCCACCACGGCATCCCCGTTATCCACTTCGCAGGGCTCTCCCAGGGCGGATTTCTCGATCATGGCGCTGGCAAAGGTGCTGGCACCGCGCATACGTCCGAATCCATACACCAACCCAAAGCGCAGCCCGATGCTGTCCACCCCCCGGGTGTCATAAAAATGCCCCGCCATGTACTCATTGAGAGCTTTCAATGCCCCGTAGACCGTGTTGGGACGATGGAATTCATCGTTGGGAAGCAGGTCGACATCGTGGGAATCTGGGGAGCCAAAAACTGCGTTGGAGCTGGCCCACACCAATCGGCGGACGTCATAAAGAGCAGCCACCTCGAGTGTGTTGTTAAAACCGATCCCGTTGATCGTGATGGCCTTGGTGGGATTGGCCTGGCAGCCAGGGATCTGCCAGGCGGCCAGATGGACTATGCTGTCGATCTGATGTTCTTTGACGGCCCGCGCCAGAGAGGCCAGGTCCGCCACATCGCCGTAGACCAGGTCCACCTTGTCGATCTCATCCGGTCCACAGACTTTCTGGAGGGCATTCTTGTCAGTTAGAAAGTCAAAGATGACCGGATGGTGTCCTTTTGTTAATAAGTTCTGTACCACATAGGATCCAATGAAACCTGCTCCGCCAATCACCAGACAATTCATATTATCCCTCCCGGATCACTTGCTTTATCTAAACAATCAAGAATTAAATCTCAACTAACTGCAGAACGTTACAATTCCGAGAATTCCAACAGCACACCGTCCGGATCATGCCCGAAGGCAATCGGGGGACCGTCCGGCCGCTGGAAAGGCGGTTCTGGCTCCATCTCTACACCCGCCTTGACCAGAGCCTGGTAGGAAGCGGCAACATCATCAACATGGAGAGCCAGATGCCGCAGACCCAGAAGTGTGCGTTCCTGAGGAACTGTATCGGAGAGGTCCGTCTCAGCGTAGCGGATCAACTCGATCTTGCTGGCCGGGTCTTCCCCCAGGGCGATCATGACTAGCTTCCGACCTGGAAGATCCAGCTCCTTGACGATCCGGAACCCCAGCGTCCCGGTGTAGAAGTCGATCGACCGGGCCATATCGCTGACAACCAATGCGGTGTGATCTATCCTTTCAATCATGCGTTCCTCTTCCTTTACTCCCTGCTTTGCTTATTTGTTTCGGATATCCGGCATCCTATTTTGGCGTGGTGGTGGCGTCTGTGATCACTTCCAGGACAACCGGGCGGCCCAGGCCGAGGGCCTTCTTGAGCGCACCGGCCAGCTCTCCGGGTTTTTCCACCTTGATCCCCACACATCCCAGGCCTTCCGCGACCTTGGCAAACTCGATCCGGGACAGGTCTGAGGCGCTGAAGCTGTTCTTATACCAGGCCTTTTCAGCCCACTTGACCCAGCCAAAGGCTGAGTTGTTGAGCACGATATTGACCACGGGCAGATTGAGCTCTACCTGAGTTGCTAGATCGGCCAGGACATAGCCGAAAGCTCCATCCCCGGCCAGGGTGACCACCCGGCTCTTGGGAGAGGCCAATTGAGCACCGATGCCGGCTGGCACGGAAAAGCCCAACCCAGCCAGACCGCGCGGGAAGGCCATATGCCGGCCCGCCCCCTTCTGCCGGAAGTACATACCGCCCCAGGCGCTGGCAAAACCGGCGTCGCAAACCAGGATATCCTCCGGGGCCAGGGCGGCATTCAACGCCGCCATGATCGCAAAGGGTTTAATGGGAACGTCATCGGTCTGGAAGAGCTCTGCAATTTGCTCTTCCCATTTTTCCTTAAGGGCTTTGATCTTCTTCAAACGGTCCTCGTTCGGGGTATGTTTTCCACCCTGCTTGAGAACGTCCAGGATGGCCGCCAGGCCCAGCTTGGCGTCCCCTACCAGGGGTACGTCTGTGCGGAAGATCCGGCCCACCTCGATGGGATCGATATCCAGATGGATGACCTTCTGCTCCGGGGTCGGGACACTCCAGGCAAAGGTCGAGGATTGGGAATTCTTGGTCCCCACCATGAACACCAGGTCCGCCGAGCGCAGCAGCTCCTCGCCGCCGGGCGTATTGGCGAAAATGCCTACCACGCCCATCGCCAGGGGATGGTCATCAGCCAGGATGCCCTTTCCGGTGAAGGTGGTCACGACGGGGATGGTCAGCAGCTCTGCCAGCTCCCGGGTTTCCTCAAGAGCGCCTGAGAGCAGGGCTCCGCCTCCCACAAACAGGATGGGATTCTCGGCCTGCGCCAGCAGGTCAGCTGCTTTTCTTATCCGTTCGGGATCGGGGGCGGTCCGGATAGCGGGATAGTGGGTGAAGTCCTTGGCCACATAATCCTCCAGATGATCGACCTGGAGGGGCTGTTTGAAGACGTCAGCGGGAATAGCCAGGACTACTGGCCCGGGCCGTCCGCTGGTGGCTTCCACAAAGGCGGCTTTCACCAGGGAAGGCAGGACCTCGGGGGTGGGCACGTAGAAGACTTTCTTGGTGACCGCCTTGAGCATGCTGATCTGGTCGATGCCCTGGGAAGCCCGGCCATGGTCGATGTAATCAACCCAGGCTACTGGATGTTCACCGACGATAGCGAGCATTGGGGTGGAGGAATTGAGAGCCTCGCCCAGGGCGGATGGCAGGTTTGTAACGCCAGGACCAACAGTGGCGTCGCACACACCTACCTTGCCAGTGAAGCGGGAATAAACGCAGGCAGCATGGCCGGCACTGCGCTCGTCGCGCATCATGACATGCTTGATGGCTTCTCCCTGTTTCTCGACTTCGAACGCGTCGTAGAGGGGCAGTGTTTGTCCGCCCGGTATGCCGAAGATATACTCCACTCCGTACGCTTTGAGCAGTTCAATTAAGATAAAACCGGTGTGTTTTTCAGCCACTGGAAACTCCTTTTAACCTGCTTTAACAGCAGGAAACATGATTGGCTTGGGAAACGGATAAAACGGATTTTGGGAACCATCCGGGGGATAACAGTCAATCCCGTAAATAGCGTAGCACTTACGCAAACGTTTGTCAAGGTCTGGTAGGAAATTTGCGTGCCTGGTGAATGAATTGGGATGAGTTTAAGCAAAAGTGGGCTCAAATGGCAGGCTGGAAAGATCCAGGAAAAGCCCGCCTGGCTGTCTCTTCGCAGGCTGAGACCAAGGGTTGTCTCTTGCTCAGGCAAGGGCTGAAGAGGCCGAGTACTCGCTGTGCTTGGGCGAGGTGAGAGAGCAACAACCGCTAAGATAAACGCTCCTCCTGTGCTTTCCCGGGACCCAGCTGCAACCTTCTCAAGCTGACCTTCCAGCACTGGCAATTTGCATCTCATTGCGCCCCTCCAGCCCCTTTCCAGGACTCCTGCTCCTTGATATCAATTCAAGATTCTGGGTTTATTCTTGACAAACGTTTGCGAAGATGCTATGCTATATTGACCTTATTGCTGTGACGCTCTAATAATGGCAGACGAAGGTTAGAATAGAGTAGTGAGAGCAATTATCCGTACCTCTGACATAATGGCCGTTACCGCGCTGTAATCCATCCAGAATATTGACCTATCCTCGTTCAGGGATTCGATCAATACAGGTTATGGAGGTCCAAATTGATCAGCCATGGTTACCTGAAAGCTTTCAACGGTGTACGAGAACCTCGACCAGTTTGGCATTGCTATTGTGTTAATCCTTCTAAATATTATTTTTGGAATCTCAATTCTTCCGATATTTGACATCCATTCCGGTTGATAAGTGAACCGGAGAGTCGACATTTTCAATTAAGAGTAAGAAGTTAATCTGCGGAAAACGATCAAAGTCAATTGGATTAAAGGCTGGTTACGGTTTTATGTCATAGTCACTTTCGTCGGAAAAATGGTTGAGAGAATCACCCAAGCATAACCCTGATTGGCTGCAAGAGGAGTTGTAAACGTAGAACGGTAGCTGGATGGACAGCCTGATTATCACGTGGGACTCTAGAGGCAGAATAGAATTATGACAGACTTCAAACCATCACTAACTGAACTAGCTGTAAAAGCCAAGAAATCAATGATCATGGGTGTTGGGGGTGGAGGGGATGTTATTCTCGGAGTGCCCCTCGCAAACTACCTGAGCCTTCTTGGCTCCGAGAAAATCTACATGGGCGGGGTGAGTTCGCAGTGGTGGAACCCCGCCGGGGGAAGCCACCTGGAAAATTTCGTGCTGGCACCGCTTGTCTATGATGTGGCACAAATGGAAAACGCGGAATTATGGCAGCCGATGCTGTCCCATGTTAATCCTGCAACCACTTTCGAAGGGAATCGTCCTGCAGAAGCTGCAGTAAGCGAAGTTGTGCCCTGGGACGTTTTTATTGGCGGATTATCCAAAGGGGTCGTCGGGTTACGTGACAGCTTGACCGAATTTATCGCAGATCAAGGAATCGATCTTTTTGTCGGAGCAGATATCGGGGCCCATTCCTTCCATGATGGAAAGGAGACCAGTCCGCCTTTTACCTCGCTGGTCTCTTTGATGTCACTAAGCGCGATGATCCAGCTGGATTGCCCGACTGTCTATGGATTTGCTGGCTACACCGTCGATGCCGAAATGGAGATCGAGGAGCTGGATGAAAGGGTAGGGCGCATCATGCAGGCAGGCGGGTTTCTGGGAGCCTATGGCCTCACCCCGAAAGATGTGCACGACTATTTGAAAGCCTGTGAAGCTTTCCCGGATCCAATTGAGCCAATGGTAGCCCGAGCTGCGCAAGGGGATCTGGGCTTGACACAGGTCCCGGTCATCAGCCCCTGGGGACGCCGGGCTTACATCACACCGCTAGCGGCGATCTACCTTTTCCTGGATCCAAAGATCATGGTTGAGGCTGTTTCCACGTGCGTGAAAGAGCTGATGGATACCACATCCATTGAAGAGGCAGAATCGATCTATTACGAAAAAGTGGGTCTTTTTCCCGAAACCTGGACCCCACGGGTCATTAATTATGTAGGTCAGAGAGGGTCCCGGAAATTGCATCGGGAATAATACTGGTTTGGGCAGCTTGCTGACGCAAGCATTTGAACATCCCGGAAAAGCTGCCTGTCATTGGATATGAACTTCACACCGCATTACGAGCCCCAATGGAGGTGAATGCTTATGGAAAAATAAATGATATTTGCACATACAGAGCAATGGACATTTACCAATTGATTGAGTTTTTGAAGAGGAGGAAGAGAATGAAATCGCACAAGAGGATCACATTTATCCTGGCCCTGGTTTTGGTCATTTCCTTACTGGCGGCTTGCACCCCGGCCCCGAAAGAAACGCCTGTCCAGGAAGCACCCGCTGCTGAGGAAGTTACAGCAGAAGAGCCTGCTGAAGCAGAGGAAGCAGCACCCGCCGCGACAGAGGAGGAAGCAGCTCCCCCGATGTCCTTTGTGATGGTGACCGATCAGTCCGGTCTGGGTGATCAGGCTTTCAACGATGCCACCTGGGAAGGGTTCACCGCCTTGAACGAGGAATACGGCGTTGAGATCAAAGTCGTTGAGACCAGTGAGCAGGCCCAGTACGTTCCCAACCTCAGCACCCTGGCTGAGCAAGGCGAAGACCTGATCGTGGGCGTGGGCTTCCTGCTGAAAGATGCCATGGACGAAGTTGCTCCGCAGTACCCTGACATCCACTTCGCGCTGATCGACAACTTTGTGGACCACCCCAACGTGGCCTGCATCCAGTTCAAGGAAAATGAGGGCGCGTTCCTGATGGGTGCCATTGCAGCCTACATGAGCGAGACCGGGAAAGTTGGTTTCGTCGGCGGCATGGAAACGGACGTGGTGAAGAAGTTTGAAATGGGTTACCGCGCAGGTGTCATGACTGTGAATCCTGACGTGGAAGTTCTGGTCTCCTATGCCGGCTCGTTTGCTGACCCGGCCAAGGGTAAAGAACTGGCCCTGGCCCAGTATCAAGAGGGCGCTGACGTGGTCTTCCAGGTAGCTGGCTTCACCGGCACAGGTGTCATTGACGCGGCGGTGGAAGTCGACAAAATGGTGATTGGCGTCGACCGAGACCAGAATTACCTGGCCCCCGACAATGTCATCAGCTCCATGATGAAAGGCCTGAAAGCAGGCGTCTACGACGTCGGAACGATGGTCATCAACGGGACCTTCAAAGGTGGTTCTTACAAATATGGTATTGCGGAAGGCGGTATCGACTATGCGCCATCCACCAGCAAGAACGTCCCGGCCGATATTCTGGCCAAGATCGACGAGCTGAAGCAGATGGTCATTGATGGTGAGGTCGCACCGCCAGCGACCCCGGATGAACTGGATGCTTTCACGCCCCCAGCGTTCGAGTAGACTGGCTGAAATCGACTCGTTAGAATAGTACGAACGTAACCTGGCCTTCGTCCTGAGCCTGCCAAAGCCGTTGTTAGACCATGGGTTAAATATGACTGCATTCACAAGAAGCCAAGAAACTGAAAGTCAGAACCAATCCTCCCCCAACAAAAAGGAGGTCTCATCATGAAACCAGCTGTTGAGATGAGAAATATCGTCAAGCAGTTCCCTGGCGTTCTGGCGAATGATCATATTTCACTTACCGTTGAGAAAGGAGAGATCCATGGTTTGCTGGGGGAAAATGGCGCTGGCAAGACGACCCTGATGAGCATCCTGTCGGGGATGTCGGTTCCGGACGAAGGCGAAATACTCCTCAATGGAACACCGATCCAATTCGGTAACTGCGAGGACGCGATCAAACAAGGGATCGGCATGGTGCACCAACACTTCATGCTGGTCCCTGTTTTCACTGTTGCTGAAAACATCGTGTTAGGAAACGAGCCGCACAAAGGTCTTCAGCTGGATATAGACCAGGCCCGAACGATGGTGAATAGGCTCTCCTCCCATTATGGTTTGAAAGTGGATCCCGATTCCGTGATCCGGGATATTTCCGTCGGGTCCCAGCAGAGAGTCGAGATCTTAAAAGTGCTTTCCCGGGACGCTAAGATCATCATCCTGGATGAACCAACCGCTGTCCTGACCCCCCAGGAAGTCGAGGAATTTTATATTGTTATGCGTGCTCTGCGTGAGGCAGGGAACACGATCATTTTCATCACTCACAAGCTGCAGGAGATCCAGGAGATCACCGATCGGACAACGGTCCTGCGCGATGGGAAGGTTGTAGGAACCGTCAATACAAAGGATGCGGACAATGAAAGATTGGCCCGTATGATGGTCGGCCGAGATGTTGTCCTGCATGTGAAAAAAGAAGAACATCAGGCAGGAAAAGTCGAACTGAGGGTTGAGAATTTATTTGCTAAGGACGCCAGGGGCTTACCAGCAGTCAAAGATATCTCCTTTGAAGTGCGGGCCGGGGAAGTTGTAGGCATTGCGGGCGTGGCTGGAAATGGGCAGAATGAGCTGGTGGAAGTGATCACCGGTTTGAGGAAACAAGAGAGCGGAAAGATATATCTGGGGGACCGCGATATTTCGAAGATGACCACCCGGGAGCGGATCTACGCTGGATTGGCTCATGTCCCCCAGGATCGGCAGCGCCGGGGTCTGGTGATGGACTTTACTCTGGTCGATAATTTTCTGCTGGGATACGAGGATTCCCCACCCTTCATTGAGGGTCCGATGATCAACTACAGGGAGGCAGAGCGCTTTTCAGAGAGGTCGATCGAGATGTTCGATGTTCGCACCCCGGGCGCGCATGTCACAGCGCGGACGCTTTCTGGCGGCAACCAGCAAAAAATGATCGTGGCCCGCGAATTCCAGCGGAACCCTACCGTCCTCATTGCAGCCCAGCCCACTCGAGGGTTGGATATCGCTGCTACCGAGTTCGTTCATGAGGAGCTGATTGAACTGCGAGCGCAGGATAAAGCTGTCTTGCTGATCTCCATGGAGCTGACAGAAATTCTCGATCTAAGTGATAGGATCCTGGTCATCTACGAGGGGGAGATCGTTGGTTCAATGAAAGCCAATGAAGCCACGCCTGAGAAACTGGGCTTGTTAATGGCAGGTGGATAACCAATCAACCAAGCAAATAGACGCTCCATCATATCGAAGGTCAAGAACAGGGAGTGCCAATTATGGCAGATAAGAAAGAGGCTGCGGGGAAAAAAGGATTTTCCTTACTGGGGCTAGTCGGTCCCATCCAGTTCGTGATGGGGATCCTGCTGGCTTTCATCGGCGGAGCGCTGTTCCTGTGGATCTTCCGGGAGAACGTTGCGGAAGCCTATGGGGCTTTATTCAAGGGTGCCTTCGGCTCCAAGCGCTACATCGGTGAGGCCCTGCTTTCCACCACCCCCCTGATCTTCAGTGGACTGGCCGTGGCCCTCGGTTTCCGCAGCGGGTTATTTAACATGGGTGTGGAGGGGCAGCTGGTGTTCGGGGGCATGGTAGCGGCCTACATTGGCTATGCCTGGGACCTGCCGCGTGTGATCCATCTCCCCCTGGCACTGCTGGGAGGGGCGGTCGTGGCCGGACTGTGGGGATCGATCTCAGGCTATTTGAAAGCCTATCACAACATTCACGAGGTGATCACCACCCTGTTAATGAACTACATCGCCTTCGCGATCGCCGATTACATGATCGCCGTTGGCGGACCGATGAAAGCCGACAATGAGCTGCCGGTCTCCCCCGATGTGCTGGAATCGGCCCGCCTGGTGCGGCTGTGGGAAGGCACTCGCGTGAGTTCGGGCATCCTGATCGCGATCTTCTTCGCAATCGTGGTGTGGTTCTTCATCTATAAAACCCGGATCGGCTATAAGATGCGGGCTGTGGGTTTCAATGCAGCTGCGGCCGAGTATGCTGGGATCAATCCCAAAACGATGACGGTGCTGGCGATGGCGCTCAGCGGTGCCCTGGGTGGTTTAGCTGGGGCGGTTGAAGTACTGGGGGTTCACTATAAATTTTACGCCGCATTCTCGCCTGGATACGGTTGGGACGGGATTGCGGTTGCCCTGCTGGGCCTGCTCAACCCCTTCGGAGTGATCGCAGCTGCCTTCCTGTTTGGCGTATTGAGAAGCGGCTCGATCACCATGCAGGCCATCGCCGGCATCAGCAAGAACGTGGTGTCGATCCTGATCGCCCTGGTGATCTTCTTCTCTGCCACCAACAAAACGCTGGAACCGATTCTGAAACGCCTCCTCGGAGGTATCGGCTCGGGTAAAGAGCTCGAGCTAAATACAGAACAAGAAGGCGACAGGTGAAATTTCTCTCTCATCGGTCAACTTTTCAATAAGGAATCCCATCATGGCAAACTGGTCACAGCTAATTAGCCTCGCTCTGTTTTCCGCCACAATCCGGTCTCTAACTCCGGTCTTATATCCAGCATTGGCCGGTATTTTCTCTGAACGATCTGGCGTTCTGAACATCGGTCTGGAAGGCATGATGCTGATCAGTGCCTTTGCTGCGGTTGTTGGTTCGTATTACTCGGGAAATGCCTGGATCGGAGTCTTATGGGCCATCGCTGCAGGCCTCCTGACCAGCCTTATTCACGCTTTCATGTGCATCACATTGAAGGCGGACCAGGCAATCGTGGGCACCGGCATCAATATCCTGGGGATAGGCCTGCCCAGCTACCTGCTCCTGAAATTATTCGGCTCTCAGGGGATCTCTCCTATCGTCAATCGCCTCTCTAAGTGGCGGATACCTGTCGTGGTCGACCTTCCGGTCATTGGACCGATCCTGGGTGAACACAGCCCGCTGGCCTATATTGCCCTGATCATGGTACCCGTCAGCTGGTTCGTTCTCTTTAAGACCCCCTTTGGCTTGCGGCTGCGCTCTGTGGGGGAAAACCCCAGTGCGGCTGATAGTGTCGGTGTCAATGTCTATCTGATGCGCTATATCGCTGTGATGATCAGCGGCGTCCTGGCCTCCCTGGGGGGTGCCTTTCTCTCGATCTCCTATCTCGCTCAGTACACCCGGATGATGACGGCGGGAAGAGGGTTTATTGGGCTGGCAGCCATGATCTTCGGCAGATGGAACCCCTGGGGAGCATTGATCGCCTGCCTGATCTTCGGTTTCGCCGACGCGCTTCAGGCCACTGCCCAGGCAGCCAATGTGCCCATCCCTCCCCAATTCCTGCTGGCGCTGCCTTATATCCTGAGCATCGTCACCTTGATCGGTGCCATGGGCCGGGCCAACCCGCCAGCCTACGTTGCCAAACCTTACGAGAAGGCCTAGCTGCAGGGCTGAGTCGAGCGGGTGGCGGATCTCCCCAGGCGGGAGTAACACCAGGTCGGCATCTTGATCCGGGGACCCCTGTGGCCTCACTGTTGTAAGCTGACCGGTACAGCCTGATCAGATCTTGTTAAATGAAAATCCCATCCCGACCTCACAACGAGGTTCGGGATGGGTTCATTTAAAGTGGGCGGTATTGGACTCGAACCAGAAATACAGCAATTGACTGGAAATCAGATGATTCCACTGTTCTACTGACAGATATCCAAGATATGGAAGTGAACGCAGATTCAAGCAGTCATTATACTATTCTGGAGAATCAGGTATTTTGCGTGAGACCAGAGCAAAGGATTGGCTATCTCTCCCCATCTTTCTACCCAGATTTTATAGTACTCGGGTTTGTTAAGGTGATCAGAGGTCTGTTCTGGCAAATAACCTTTATCATCTGCCTGGGATTCTATCCAAACAAGAAGTTCTCGAGCCCGCGTTTTATTCCCGCGCTCAGACCAATACCAGCCCAGCCAGGCAGATAACAAGATCCATTCACCGCCTCCGTAATAAGAATCTCCTGCGTAGCGATGCAGGCCCTTGGTCCCGGTTAGATCTTCTTCAATCTTTTTTATGGTTGCCATCATTTGGGGATGCTCGATACCAACCACACCGTATGGCACTGCCAGGGAAATCAAATTGGCATCCACATCCTCTGAGCCAAGGCGCTTGGTAAAGTGACTGTTTATTACGCATTGATCAATAATTGTCTTTTGAATAGCGTCTATCACTGATTGGTGATCTGATCCTGATAAATCACTGAAGGCCTTGATTCCAGCCTGGATTGCTGCCAGGGTATACGTGTGAACCTGGTCATGAAATTCTTCCCAGCAGTCAGAACAGGGAAATTGCCACAAGGCAGAAAGGTATTGAACTGCCAGTTCAGCGCTGTCCAATAAAAAACCTGGCAAATCTATACCAGATAATTCCTTGTGGGCTTTAAGTGCCCAAAGCCAGGTTCCAATACCATCAAGTTGATTATTTGGCCACTCTCTATCAGCTACTTGACCATCTAAGGAATAGCGTGTATGGATGTAATCAGTATTGGAAGGTTTCCCGGATTGTTCTACCGTGTTGACACTTCGGGTGATGACGTCCGCATTATTAGAAATGACACTGGCAGCCCATTCATGAAAATGCCGGGCACTTTGATTTTCTCCATACAGATCCATGGAATAGGCGATAAAAGCTCCGTCCCGAAACCAACTATAAGCATAGTTCTGAAAATTTGGACTGGCAATATAAGCACCGCTAGATGCTTGGCCTTCTTTGATGATCTCGATGCTGCGTTTTACTAAATTTTTCATAATGAGTTACCTTTGTCTTCAACTGACAGCACTAAAGTGCCCCAATACTCAAGGCGAGGAATCTTGACTCTGCAAATGCTGGTAACTTGCGCCCATTCAATGGGACCTAACCTCCAGTCCGATTGGTCGGGGCTGCCCCAGTGGACACCCGATATAATCCAAGGAGTAGTGATTTCAATTTCTATGTCTTTTTGAACTTCAGGTTCACTGTGAACTTGATCCCATTGGGGTTTCTTGATTCCTGTTTGATTGATAAGACATATCGAAATTAAACCTTCTTTAATACAACAGGTTGAAACGATTCCTGCTGGGGCGCTGATGGGAATATCCTGGGAGCGTTTTTGGGAGGGGCCAATTATATCCCCATAACTAACAATGAAATCATGGTAGTTTAGCAGCGCATTTTCAAGATCCAAGGAAAGACTTTCGTGGTTCGGAAAATAAGGATCAGTCAAAAGCCGTTTTCCCTCTCCAAGTTCGATACGCGTACCGCCGTTGGCAAAGATAACCGCATCCGCCAGGCGCACATTAGCCTCATGGTTTGATGGGATATATGCTGCTATCACCACTGGTTTCTCCCCGGAAAGAATCCGAGCCCGGGAAACGATCTCTCCCAGTTCCAGGTAAGAAGTATTCGGCGGCCAGATTTCGATATACATAAAGTCCTGCTGCGACTCAGCCAGGGACTCAATCGGCCAATTTTTCACAGCATTAAATACAATTGACCCCGTGGGATGGTTCGATTTTAAGTCATTGATAAAACTCTGGAAGGCGGTTGGTAGATCAACAATATTTCCCCCCGCATCTTGACCTTCTCTGGGTTCTCCATATTGGTCAATATGGATCCCATCGAAGCCCAGTTTAGATAGAACTTGATCGCACTCATTTTTAATATGCTCTGTCCAGGGGCTGTTAGGGGAAGGATTCATTATGCCCAGAAAATCTTCGAAATAGTAAGGTTTGCATTCCGGATCATATAACGCCCACTCTGGATGCTCGTTCCAGAATGCCAGCGAGGCTGCATACACGGCCATATACGGCATCGATTTGATGCCGTATTTTTCGCATTGCTGGAGGAATTCCTTGATGGTATTAAGCGATAATTCCCTCCCGAGGGGATCCAGATAAGACTCTTTAGGGGAGATCAGCTGATCATGGCGGTACTGCCAATCGTAATATTGCAGGCCATTGATATGGAACCGAAGCAAATCTTTCAAGGTCCCTTCAATATCTTCTCTATTCGGGAAAAAATCACACAGGAAACCATAGCGCGGAAAAACAGTCCAATCATCCAGGATGTCAAAGGCGGTTGTGGCTGTTCCTAAAAGGAGCCCGACTTCATCTGATAGCTCCGCCTGAATACCAAATCCACCTTTGACCTCATCCGGAGGGGACCAGTGAATGATCATATCAATAAGCTCTTTTTTGGAAGAGATCTTCTTTACCAGAGTATCAACAGGCTGGAATAATTGCCAGATCTTGAGATTGATTTCCATGGGAAAAGCATACTGATCAGAATCAGTAAGTTTAATCTGAAATCTGATATCCTGACCGGGTTTAGAAGTGCCCTGAAGCGGAATGAGAGTTATCTCGGCCATCCTTATCCTTTTAACCCAGAGGTAGAAATCCCGCGGATAAAATACTTCTGGAAGACAGCAAATACAATTACCACAGGAATAATGCCCATTATAGAGGCCGCAAATACCTGTCCCCATTCAGTAAGGTGTTGGGACTGGAACAGTGCGATAGCAATCGGAAGGGTTCGTTTTGTGGTTTCCTTGATGGCCACATTGGCCCAGGGAAATTCTTCCCAGGCGAATAAAAAAGTGAAAATTGTGACCACGGCTAATCCAGGCCGGGAAAGTGGTAGGACTATTTTCCAGAAGATCAACCAACGGCTGGCTCCATCCACAAGGGCAGCCTCCTCAACTTCTTTTGGCAGTCCTTCAAAATATCCCCGCAATAAGAAAGTCTGCATGGAAAGATTCATGGTGATATAGACCAAGATCAACCCCAGGAACTTATCTGGCAGATCCAAAAATTTTGCCACGATAAATTGGGGGATAATCAACATCACAGGTGGAACCATCATACCGGAAAGCAGAAAATAAAATAGCACTTCTTTCCCTCGGAATTTCAACCTCGCAAAAGCATAGGCCATCAGGGATGAAACGAATAATGTGGAGGCTGTTGTTAGAACCGCAACAAACAGACTGTTCATAAAATAAAGGCCAAACTGGTCTGTCTGTAAGGCTTTTTGATAATTAATCAAGGATACTTCGGAAGGCCATAACCGGGGGGGAAGCTCAAATATATAGGCCTGTGGTTTCATCGAGGTTATTAACATATACCAGAACGGCAGCAAGACAACAACTGTCCCAGCCAGTAGCAGAAAATAGGTCAGGCTTTTTGATAGCAGGTTTTTCCTGTGGTTGCCCATTTACACTTGCTCCTGATTCCGCAACAATCGTATCTGGATCACCGAGATAATAAACACAATAATTGTCAATAGATAACTGATGGCGGACCCGTATCCAAACTCCAAGTTGCCAAAAGTTTCTTCGTACATCAGGGTTAGGATAAAATGCGTTTGATCTAATGGGTCTCCTCCATTTGTGAGCAGCAAATTGGAGATATAGGCATTTAATGCACCCGCTGTAAGCACAACTACCAGATATATCGTAGTCTGCCTTATCATAGGAAGAGTGATATATCGAAATTGTTGGAGCCGATTGGCGCCATCCACCAGGGCAGCTTCAAAAAGCTGGATCGGTATGGCCTGTAAACCCGCCAAAAATATCACTGCCGTCCAACCCACCCCCTTCCAGATGCCGAGCAGATGGATTGGAATAAAAGCTAGAACAGGATCGGCAAGCCAGAGGATGTTTTGGTCAATAATATGCAGCACATCTCTAAGCAAGTAATTGATTAACCCTGCCTGTCCTGAGAACATATATTCAAATAAGAGGCTAACGATCACCCAGGAAGTGATTACAGGCAGATAAAAAATTACCCGGAAAGCTGCTTTCCCCCGGATTTGTTGATTCAGCAAGAGCGCCACGAGTAAACCAAAAATCATTTGTCCCGGGACAGTAACCAGTGTATATACCGCATTATTAAGAACCGCTTTCCTGAAAATGGGGTCCCGGATGGCTTCCAGATAATTGGCAAAACCAACCCAGGTAGATTTTTCTGGGAAGATAATATTCCAGTCAAAAAAACTGATCCGGAACGAATATATCATCGGGCCTACGATAAAAGTAAGGAAGAGTATAAATCCGGGGAGTAAAAAAAGGGCAGCTTGGACACTCTGGTTGGTTTTATTCTTGATAGTAATCATATCAATACTGCCGCATTTAGTTCAGTACTGTATACTTCCTTGCCGGGAAAACCAACGAAGAAGATGAAGTGTAGAATGTGCATTACACACATTCTACACTATCGGAGTCATTCAAAATAATATGGACTCTATGCTATTCAGCCAGCAAGGCGTCGATTTCCAGGGCTGCCTGATCGAGAGCTTCCTGCACAGTCTGGTCTCCGCGAAGCATACGCTGGAAGGCATTGTTGATAGCTCCATCCATTTCTCCCCACTTGGGATGGGGGACACGAGCCTGGGCTGTTTCCAATTGTTCCATGAAGATTTCAAAGTGAGCTGGCATGGACGCGTCACCAGTGAGATGTGCCAGGGTGGGCATAACACCAACCTCAGCTAACATTTTTTGAGCTTCTTCACTCATTAAGAAACTAACCCAAACCAGAGCTTGTTCGGTATTCTCGGTGGTTTCGAATACCACAACATCCTCTCCACCAACTACGGAACTGGTTGTTCCATCGGCGCCGGTTGGGATCAGGGCAAAGTTGGTCTCAAAGTCCGGATAGTTACCAGCGTAAATGTCAACCATCCATGGGCCATCGATGATCATGCTGTAAAAACCAGTTGCATGGCCATCAGCTGTTCCAACACCACCTCCCAGTAAATTGGGCGAGATACAGCCTTCATTAAAGAGGTCTGTGAGCATTGTGAATGCAGCCACGCTTTCCGGGCCGTTGGTATAACCTTCTGCAGTTGTGATCGCATCATCAACAACCTTCCCACCCATGGCATAAAAAATTGGGGCTGGAGCCCAGAAGTAAGTTCCTCCCAATGCATAACCATACCTGGTTTCACCTTCAGTGAGGGCGCAGGCTGCAGCAGCAAATTCATCCATAGTTGTTGGTACTGCTATCCCGGCTGCATCAAATGTATCTTTGTGCCAGAGAAGGACCTGTGTATTTGTGTTTTGGGGCAATCCATAATAGGCACCATTCCAGAAGTTGGTTGAGAGCGGTCCGGGGAATACTGCCGCTGCGATTTCATCAAAACCCTCCAGCACGCCATCGAGCTGTTTCAGCGCGCCCTGGTCTGCAAATTCGGGAACCCATGCGATATCCATTCGGGCAGTATCGGGTGCTGAGCCGCCTGCTAACCCTGTCAGTATGGCGGCTTTAAAATCACTGTATGCAAAGCGGGTGGGTGCGACCTTGATGCCTGGATTGGCTGCTTCAAATACAGCAATTAATTCATCCAACTTCTCTGTCTCGGGGTCGCTCATGGTATGCCAGTATGAGATTTCAACAGGCACTACTTCGGCAACTTCTTCTTCGGTTTCCTCTGCTTCGACTTCTTCAACTTCTTCTTCAACTACAGCTTCTTCAGTGGGTTCTTCTACTGGCGTTGGGGTACAGGCAGAAATTAGAAAAACCATGACAAACATGACACTCAGCATCGCTAATATTTTCTTAGACATTTCTCGCTCCTTACATATATCAAAACTTGACAACATTCCTGGTGTGATCCGGTAATTATTTTTTCCATGTACCTCCTCAATCAATAGACTTCTTTTAGTGAATAAAATAACTGAAATAAAAAAAAATATTATGCTCTGGGGACTGCAGCTTTCCTGCGATTAATGGGAGATGAAAAAAAGTCCTGCAGCACCAGGCTGGCTGCACCAACCGCCCAAGCATCGTCACCCCAGGGGTCAATGCGAACTTCGGTGTCACTCTTTAATGTTGACATGGCATATTCTTTTATTGCAGCTGTCATCGATGAAAAAATCAACTCGCCTATCCTGGTGCCTTCCCCGCTTACGATGACCAACGCAGGATTGAAGATATTTATTAGGTTGGCGATTTCTCGGCCAAGAACTTGACCCGCGGTTGAAAATAATTTGACTGCAGCCGTCTGTCCTGATTCCGCGAAGTTTATTAACTCATCAAGGGTTGTGAATGGATCTAAATCGCCATTCTCTGCAGCGCATTGTCCGGATTGAAGCAGAGCAGGTTCAGCCACAAAAGTTTCCAGACATCCAATTTTTCCACAACTGCATGGCTGACCTTTTGGGTCTACCACGATATGGCCAAATTCTCCGCTGCCACCACGTGATCCGCGGTAGAGCTGTCCGCCGACCACAATGCCCAGACCAATCCCACGACCGATGGTCACGGTTAGAAATTCACTCACGCCCTGTCCGGCACCGTATAACAATTCCGCCGTGGTGAGAGCTTTAACATCATTATCAATATGGACAAGGGTTTTCAATTTTTCCTGGAGCAGTGCACCGAGAGGTACATCTTGCCAGCCAAATATTGGATGCTGGCGTGAGATACCGTTTTGAGAGTCAACTACACCAGCCAATCCCAAACCTACACCGCGAAGTTTTTTACGGGGAACGTGGGCTTTTTTTAACAAGGAAGTTACAGTTCCAGCAATTTTTTCTACTATCTGTTCTGGCTGACTCCCATCAAGGGTTGTGACCTCATTGCTCAGCACCTTTGCGCTCAAGTCTGTGAGAGCGCCGATGAGTTGCCGGTCAGTCAGTTTTAACCCGACCACATAACCGCCGTCAGGATTGATTTCCAAGAGAGTGGGACGTCTTCCCCCACGGGACTCACCCTGTTTGGTCTCCAGAATTAATCCCTGCTCCAACAGCTCCGCGGTGAGATTGGTAATGGAAGCCGGGCTGAGCCCAATTGACTTAGACAGGGCGGCTCGGCTGATGGCTCCTTCCGCGAGGATTGTATTTAACACCGTAGAGCGGTTTAATCCGCGGATCAATTTTCGATTTCCTAAAAGAGGTTTGTCACTCATAAGTTTATTTATTTAGTGAATGAAGTAAGTGGATTATACAATATGTTTCCTGCTTGTCAAGAAGTTTAGAATAGATTGGATTTATTCTCCTCGATCGAGGGCACAGGATGACCTCCATGATAATCCCTGGAACCAAAAGAGGGTTTTCCTCCTGATTTAGGGTTAGTTACCTTGTACCTGTGAACCAAATGGTTTGACTTTCGACCTAGTAGCCTGGTTAAAATATACTTTGAAATCATCCCGATAAATTATCCAGATTTGCCCTATTCTCAATGAACTGATAGCATTTGCTCTCACAACCGCCTTAACGACTGTTCGTCGTATCCACTGATCTCAGCAGCTGTTCTGACAGCAATTTATTCGGTTCGCAAATCTGAAATGAATCTGATTTTTGTGGACCAAACCGTTTATCTGTTGATCGCCTTGCACGTTTGAGATATTCAAGAAATCCGTTTCGATCAATCAACCATATTTGACCTAATCTTTTTGACTTGAGAGTGTTCGCTCTCAACAATCTTCTTAAGTATTGCTGGTTATATCCACTTATCTCAGCAGCTTTTCTGACAGTAATATATTCTAATGAATAATCTGGTTGAAGAGTTTTAAAAGATAAACCCATCTCTACCTCACTTGAGGACTTCTGAGAGCTTCTCTACCTGGTTCTTCTGCTCAAATCGGAGCATGGCCAGGAACTGCTCTACAGCCTCGCTATGAGGTTCGAGATGGGTCCGTGTAAGTGGGCGGTATTGGACTCGAACCA
>JANTFT010000042.1 GCA_024763275.1 Anaerolineales bacterium
AGAGAAAAATGCCTAAAAAACTTTTGACCATTTTGTTCGCATCCCTGCTGATCTTTTCGCTGGTGCTGACTGCCTGTGCGCCCCCTAAGGTCGAAGTAGAGCCGACCCAGAAAGAGGAAGCTGCTCCCGCACCAACAGAAGAGGAAGCTGCTCCCGCACCCACAGAAGAGGCCCCGATGATGGACCTCAGCGGCACCACCATCCAGTTCTGGCACGTCTACGGCGAGGGTGATCCCAGACATGACGCCATGCTGGCAATTGTGGATGACTTCAACGCCAATAACGAATATGGCATCACCGTGGAAGCCCTCGATCAGGGAGAATACAAGGACGTCGAAGATAAGGTGAACGCGGGTATCCAGTCCGGAGACCTGCCTCAGGTGGTCCAGGCCTACACCAGTGCTCTCAACAACTGGGACACAGTGGACCTGGTTGTGGATCTGAACCAGTTCGTCTATGACGATACCTATGGTCTGACCGAGGAAGAGCTGGCGGATATTTATCCTGCGGTTCTTGATCTGGGCATCACCGCCGATGGAGCACGCTTGGGCTGGCCGCTCAGCCAATCGGCCAATGCCATGGTCTACAACTTCACCTGGGCCAAAGAGCTGGGATTCGATTCACCTCCCACCACCCCTGAGGAGCTGAAAGAGCAGCTCTGCGCTGCCGCGGAAGCCAATCTGACCGACGACAACCCTGACAATGATGGTGGCACCGGCATGGTCTGGTATCCCAGTGCCGGCAACCTGCTGTCCTTCATCCATGCTTTTGGCGGCGATCTCCTGAACGATGATGGCACCGCCTACGAGTTCAACACCCCCGAGGTCAAAGCGGCTGCCATGTATGTCAATGAGCTGCGGGACGCTGGCTGCACCTTCGAGACCGAAAGCTACCCCAACCCGGAGCAGGCTCAGCGCCTGGCGCTGGTTACCTTGAGCTCCACCTCCGGCCTGAAATACTACGGCTATGCCTTCTCGGATGCCGAGAACGATGATGAGTGGGGCTTCCTGCCCTTCCCGGGTCCTGATGGCGGAAAAGGCACGGACGCCTACACCCAGACCATCGGTGTGTTGAAATCCACTCCTGAACAGGAGCTGGCTTCCTGGCTGTTCATTAAATTCCTGACCTCACCTGAGAATCAAGCCCAATGGATCGAGGCCAGCGGCTACCTGCCAACCCACTACTCGGTTGAAGGCATGCTGGCGGACTACATTGCTGCTGTACCGCAATACCAATCCACCATGGCCATCGCCCAGCTGGGCCAGGCAGAACCGGAAACCTTCACAGCCTGGTATTCAGTCCGCCGGGCGCTGGGGGACGCGGCAGCTGAACTCTATGCAGCCCAGAGCGAAGCGGAAGTCGATGCCATCCTGGCTGAACTTGATATCACTGCCGCAGAACTGGTAGCTGAGATCGAGTAATCCTGACCGCTCGAAGTAATAAAAACACCTGCTGGATTTTCAGCAGGTGTTTTTATTTACCAGTCCTCCGTGATCCTCACGGAATCACAAAAGTGGCGATCACGGGATCATGGTCTGATTTATGGAACAGATCGGTTTCGGTTGAAAGAGGAAGAGGGTAGTCAGCATTGCTGTGCAGGACGTCTAAGGATGTCAGCAGATCGAGGAGGGAGCTGGTTGCCAGAATGTGATCCAGTACCTGAGAATTCCCCTCGTAGATGTAGGTATAACGCTCATCAGGTTCCAAATTGTCAAAGAGATTGGTCAGGCCGCCATCTTGCAGGGTCAGGAGAGGCAGGGAACCGTAGTAGGAGTTCAGGTCTCCCATCACAACCAGCCAGGCGTCAGGATGCTCTGCCAGCAGCTGTTGGGCGATCTCCTGGTTCCAGGCTGCCTGGGCGGTACGGCGCGGTTCAGTGGCCTTCTCTCCCCCGCCCATGCTGGTGAAGTGATTGTTGAGCAGATATACGGTTTGATCCTCTCCACCGACCTGGATTTTTATCAATAAAGGTGGGCGACTGGTGATGTTCCCTGGCGCCGGATACTGGACGATGTCGAGGATGGCGGCCCGGTCACCCCGCACGAGATAGCCGACATCGATCCCCCGGCTGTCGGTACCTTCGATAAGGGCAGGCTGGTAGGAATAATCTGCCAGGAGAGGCTCAGCAGCGATATCCTCTAAAATGCCGATGTTCTCGACTTCCTGCAGGCCGATCACAGTGGGAAATCCAGCAGCCTCGATGGTCAGGGCGACTTTGGTGATATCCCGCTTGTATTCACTGACCGTAGGAAGCGGGGGGCTGCTGGGGTGGGGAACCACAAAGTCGAACAGGTTCTCCACGTTCCAGGTCATGATCCGCAAATAGCCATCTTCCAGGGGCTCAAGCGGGTCAAGGACAGGGAGGTGGGTCTGGACTTGATAAGGGGCCGTTGGCTCGATCTTGAAGTTGCCGTAGGTGAAGGAAAGCGGCCCGACCAGATTGGCAACCCGGTCTCCAACTGCCAGGGAGTAGGGCAGGGTATCCCCGCTGTTATGGACGAGGGAGCTGCCGTCGTCAACATGGATTACCATGCCGTGGTCCTGGTTCTGCCAGGAGCGGTCAACGCCGTATTTTGCCAGAACGATCGCGAACTCGCCATAGCGGGTTGAGGGGCCAACGACGACCGCGCTACCTGGCAGGTAAACCAGGCTGCCCTCCAGACTTTCATAATAAGCGGGGCTGGCATCGTTGCTGGCTGGGGGGTCAAGGGGGACAGGAGCAGGCAGGCTTCCGGAACCCAGGATTTCTACTAAGACGGGTGAACTGATCTCGAGCTCGGTTTGCTGGAAAGCTTCCCGGACCCACCCGGTCACGGAGACCAGATCTCCCCGGGAAACCTGCGGGAGGTTGGGGCCGGTGCTGATGAAGATCCCCGGAGAGGTAGCGGGATCGCTGTCTGTCTGAGTCTCCTGGATCCAGAAGCCTTCCAGTTCCGGGAATACCCCGGTTACCACGCCCCTGGTGGTCAGGTTGGCGCGCAGGTAGGGTGAGGAGTCGCCCGGACCCTGGATAGCCCAGATTGGAACGGTCTTTCCGGCAAAGGTGTATGTGGGATCACCGCTGGCCGGTTCGGGCCAGTTCTCGGATTGAATCGTGTAATCTGCAAAGCTGACATATTCAGGGTTTCCTGTGATACGGGCTTGATAGCCTGGTCGGATCAGGGTCCCGCTGCCGGCCAGCTGGGGGATTTCCCAGATGATGGAGCCATTTTCCAGAACACCGCCGTCGCTGATCTGCAGGACCTCCAGGTGAGGATCGACCGGCGCCCGCAGGACCAAATTCAGGTCAGTCCTGGTGTCATGGTTGGTGACCCTGTAGCTGACCTGGAAGGGATCTCCGACCTCAGCAGTGGTTGGTGGTTCAGCCTGCACGTATAAACCTGGAGCATAGATACGGGCCAGATCGCTTTGCAGGCGGGGATAGAGCTGCCAGTTACCGTCAAAAAGCTCCCAGATCCCCGCGACTCGATAATCTTGATCAGCCTGGACTTCCTCAATGGTGATTCCGGTCTCTTTGTCGATGTAGATGGAAACCAGATGGCCCTTTTCGTCAAAGAGGTCAATTTCATAGCTGTAGTTGAACTCCTCGACCTGTCCAATCTGACCTGTAACTGACACCAGGTGTCCAGGGAAATCCTCCGGTTGGGTGCTGAGGGTCTCGATTGACAGTGCCTCAGGTGCCAGGTAATCCTCCTGGCTGCCTGCCTGGAGGATTTCCACCTGGTCTTCAGAGGAAGGTATCAACTCCAGAGAGTCCCGGTAAGGCTGGATTTTACCGCGCACTCGGACGGTCGATCCCAGCGGCACCACCAGGGTCGAACCTGCTCCGGGAACGTAGACCTGGATGCCCCCGCTGTCATCCTCGACATAGAACTTGGCTCCGCTGCCAGCGAAAAAACCGCCCACGTACATGGTGCTGGTTCCCTGAACGACAACCTCCCGGTCAATTAACTCCCGGGCAGTGGCGATGGGAATGGCCCCGCCGCCAATCTCCCCGTAAAAGGGACCCGCAAAAGCGGGAAAGGGCCAGTTGCTTGCCTGCAGGTAGAGATTGTGCAGAGAGAAATCCCCGAAGGTATACTCACCCTGCAGGGGAAGGGAAACCACAGCCGTGCTACCATCCTCCAGGGTTGGAATGGTGGAGATGATCCGCCCTCCCTCGGACTGGACAGGGGCGTTCTCCTGGAGAGTGATGTTCTTGGGGAGAGTCAGCTCAAACTGGATATTTTCCAGTTCAAGACCAGTATGATTGCTTACCTTGAAACTGGCTGTGAATTCCTCTCCAGGTTTGACAAGGGTTGGAAAATCAAGTTTGAAACCCAGGGCACCAGCTGCCGGGTGGTTGATGGGACTGCCGGTGTTCTGGAGTACAGGGGTGCTGTTCAGGCTGAAATCGGCCTGGTTTTGGTCACTGTCCTGGCAGCTGCCAGTTTCCTGATCAATTGACCTGGCAAGTGAGGAACCAGGCAGCATAGCCGGGGCTGGACTGCCTTCCGCCATGGCTGACGGTCCGCTTCCCCAGCTGACCTGGTCAGCAATTTCCGCTCCAGATCGGAGCGACAGGCCTCCCCGGCTGGGGACCAGCGGCTGGTTGAAGACCCGGTCAGGCAGGACCCCGAATTGCTGACCTTCCTGGACCAGGGCATAATAACCCAGCGGGGGGATCAGGGTGGGTTCATCCCAGCTTGCCAGGAGGATCTCTTCACTTCCGTCCTTCAGCTGGTACCACAGGGAGTACCCTTCCAGGTCAGCGATCTGCATGCCGGCGTTATAGAGTTCGATGAAATCGGCCTGATTGTTGCCTTCCTCACCGGTGTAGACTTCACTGATCAGCACCCGGGCTGGGATCTCTTCCAGTTCGAGGGATGGCGGGCTCTGTTCGGAAGTTTGCTTGCAGCTGCTCAACAGCAGCAGAGAGATTATCAAGAGGAGGATTTTATGAAATTTCATGGGGCTCCATTAATATGGGAATTGGTTTTTTTCCATGGTAATAGCGATTGATATGATTGTACCTTCTCTGCTGCATCCCCGCTGAAGGAAATCTGCCTTAGTTCTTGAAAAAGCTACCTTCCTGGTTAGGGAGCAAATCCCGGCCAATCATGTTAAAATATGGGAAGGTATTTTGCTTTCGGGAGGATCACATTGTTGGTATTAATCCGAGGTGGGGGAGATCTGGCCAGCGGGGTGGCCGTCCGGTTGCATCGTTCTGGGTTTCAGGTGGTGATCACCGAACTGGCACAGCCCCAGGTTGTTCGCCGGACCGTGTCCTTCGCGGAAGCTGTCCCGGAAGGGAGGGTTGTTGTGGAAGGAATTCCGGGTGTGTTGGTTGAAACGCCAGATGACGTCAAGGATTCCAGCCGCCAGGGGAACATCCCTGTACTGGTTGATCCGGAGCTGTCCTCTTTAGAACTTCTTAGTCCTGATGTGGTAGTGGATGCGCGCATGCGCAAGAAACCTCCCCGGGAGGGGAAAGAACTGGCAACCCTGGTGATAGGCCTGGGTCCGGGGTTCATTGCTGGGGAAAACTGCCATGCTGCTGTGGAGACTAACCGCGGGCATGATCTGGGACGGGTGCTGTGGGCCGGTGCTCCCCAACCCGACAGCGGGATTCCTGGTACGGTGATGGGTTTCTCTTCAGAGCGGGTGCTGCGCGCTCCTGCTGATGGAGAGTTGCTTTCCGGAGCGAAAATTGGCGACCGGGTCAAGAAGGGTACTGTCATCGCCCTGGTAGGTGGACAGGCTGTTATGGCGTCATTTGATGGGGTTTTACGAGGTTTGATCAGACCAGGGACGCTCGTGACGAAGGGTATGAAGATCGGAGACGTGGATCCCCGGGATGATCCCCAGATGGTTTTTCTGGTATCTGACAAATCCCGGGCAATCGGCGGGGCGGTGCTGGAAGCCATTCTTTCCTGCCCGGATTTAAGGTCTGATTTATGGAGCTGACTAGAAGATTCCGGCTGGGAACTGAGGATAAGATAGCATTGGTGGGATCCGGTGGGAAAACCACCCTGATGTTCCAGCTGGCCCGGGATTATGGCACCCGGGTGATCTGCACCACCACCACGCATCTGTCTCAGGACCAGCTGGATCAGGCGGACCTCCACCTGGTCCTCAACGACCTGACTGATCTGCCAGACCCTGCTGAAAGCCTGCCCGGAAAAGTGCTGCTCATTACCGGTCCGGAAGTGGAGTCCAACAGAGTAGGAGGCCCACCGACGGATGTTCTGGATGGTTTGGCTAGATTGGCAGAGAGCTGGCACTGTCCTCTGTTAGTCGAGGCCGATGGGGCCCGCCAGCTTCCACTCAAGGCTCCAGCAGACCATGAACCGCCCATTCCGGAATTCGTCGATGTGGTGATCACGGTGATCGGCCTTTCTGGGCTCGGCAAACCACTCTGCGAGCATTGGGTCCACCGCCCTGAGCTCTACTCCCGGTTGGTTGGCCTGCCGGTAGGAGACATTCTGGAAAGCCAGCATCTTGTTCGGGGATTGGTCTCACCGCAGGGAGGTTTGAAGAATATACCTCCAGGTGCCCGGAAAATTCTCCTGATCAATCAGATCGACAGTTTCCCGAACTGGAAGGCTTTTTATCAGCATCTTGATACCCTGCTGGAAAGCTATCAAGCTGTGGGATTTTCAGTCCTGGCTGATGAAATGCTTCTGGAAGTACATGAACGGATCGCTGGAATTGTTCTGGCCGCTGGCGGATCTTCGCGGTTTGGAGAGCCCAAGCAGCTGCTGGATTGGTACGGTAAGCCCCTGGTCAAACATATTGTGGAGATAGCTGTAGGGGGGGGGCTTTCCCCTGTTGTGGTTGTTACCGGAGCCGATCATGACAGCGTTGCTGAGGTTCTGAGCACTGCGCCGGCAGCGGTGGTTTGCAATCCCGGCTGGGCTGAGGGTCAAAGCACTTCGGTAAAGGCTGGGATTGAGGCTCTACCCGGGGATGTGGGCGGGGCTGTCTTTCTGCTTGTCGATCAGCCTTTGATTCCTCCAGAGCTGATCAAGAAGCTGCTCCAGGCCCATCAGCGAGCTCCCTCTGCTATCATCATCCCCAGGGTCGGGGAACGGGCGGGA
Organism: Anaerolineales bacterium; assembly: GCA_024763275.1. Classification (GTDB taxonomy): domain Bacteria; phylum Chloroflexota; class Anaerolineae; order Anaerolineales; family UBA11858; genus B10-G9. The sequence goes on from JANTFT010000042.1 coordinate 7,080, forward strand.
AACCCTGTTCTGTTTGATAGAGAGGTGTTTGACAGCTTGAAAGAATTAGGGGGGGATAGGGGAGGAAGGGCGTTGTTTGATTCCTTTCCAATTCGTTATATACCCTGGGATGACAGTGATTCCCAGCTCGATATTGATACCCCCGAAGATTACCAGCAGGTTCGATTCTCCAGGACATGATCAGTACGATACCTCTGGGGGAGGTTGCTGAACCCGCCCGGATGCCAGCAGAGAGCGGAGTATAGTAAAATTCCAGTAAGGTGGGCAGTGCCCAGTTGAGGCCTGGTATGAGGATGGACCAGAACCAGCCGTTCTCTTCCCAGATATGTGTGTTATTGGTCCAGGTATGTGAGTGGATATGGCTGAAGACGTCATGCGGACCTTTATAGCGGTTGATCTGCCCCTCAATGTCCGGGAGGCTCTGGGGCAGGTTTCTTCCCAGCTGCAGGACAAACTGCCTGGTACAGCGGTCCGCTGGGTCAATCATGATAAGATGCACCTGACCTTGAAGTTTCTGGGAGACATTTCCACGGAAAATATCGATATGGTCGAAAAGGTCCTTTCCTCAGAGGCCTCCAAACGTCCGGTGATGGAAATTGGGATTGGAAGAATTGGGGCTTTTCCAGACATGCGCCATCCCCGGGTCATCTGGATTGGAGTAGAAGCGCCCTCAGAGCTCTTTGATCTCCGCAGAGGTTTAGAGGATGGTATTGCCCGGCTGGGATACAATTATGATAAATATGCATTTACACCTCACCTGACCCTGGGAAGGATCTCCCGCAAGGCATCCGCGGTGGACGTCAGGAAGGTGGGCAACGTCCTGCATGAATGTCAGGTGGGTTTCATTGGTGTGGCCCGCATAGACGCTGTCCACCTCTACCGGAGCGATCTGCGGCCGGAGGGAGCGATTTATACCAGATTGTATTCTGCGGAGTTGACCGATCCTGAAAGCCAGGTGGTTGGATAGGAACTGAAAAAGAGGTGAATTCTGGATTCTAAGAAAGTAGCAGACTTTATTGTCAAGGTCCTGGATGATAAAAAGGGGGAGGATATCCATCTACTGGACATTCATGAGAACTCAATCCTGGCAGATTATTTTGTGATATGCTCCGGGACCAGCGAAAGAATGGTCAGGGGGCTGATGTCCGAGGTCGAGGACGAGGTCAAGAAGAAATTTGGCCTTAACGCCCGCGTGGAAGGAGAGGCCCTGGCTGGCTGGATCCTGGCAGATTATGGCTCTGTCATCGTTCACATCTTCTCCCCCGAACGCAGGGATTATTACAGTTTGGAGGAGTTGTGGGCTGAGGCGAAGACAATTCTCCGGCTGCAGTAGGCTGGCATATTTCCAGTATACAGTATTACAGTAATCAGTTAGCAGCAGGGCGTTACTACTTATGGCGAAGCGCTGTGATCCATTTTCTGATTACTGTTCACTGCTTACTGGTTACTTTTTTCTTATATGTTATTAAGCGTTTACGTAAAACACAGACTACAGCGGGTTTCCTAGATAGCGACTACAACGTTCCCCGATACATACCTCCATCAACATTGAGCATCACCCCGGTAAGATAGGAAGCGGCCGGTGAAAGTAAGAACGCTCCGGCCCGGCCTATTTCCTCCGGGGAAGCCATGCGTCCTAGCGGGCAGGCGGCGGTAATGCGCTGGATTTCCTCGTCAACGGTGGTGCCGTTCTCGTCCGCCCGGAAAGCCATCAACTCCTGGACTCGTTCGGTCTTGGTCCATCCTGGCAGCAGGGAGTTAAAGCGGATGCCTTCCGGTCCCAGCTCCAGCGCCAGGGATTTGGTCAGCCCCACAGTGGCTGCCCTCACGCTGTTGGACAGCACCAGGTTAGGGATAGGCTGTTTGACCGAATAAGAAGTGATGGTAACGACACTGGCGGCGCTGGATTCCTTCAAGAAAGGCAGGGCTGCCTTGATCAAACGAACGTGGCTCATAAATACCAGATTGATCGCTCTCTGCCAGGCTTCTTCCTCAAGGGAGTCAAAAGCTCCCGAGGGAGGACCGCCGGTATTGGTCAGCAGCAGATCGATGCCCCCCAGCAGCTCTCCAGCTTCCTGGATCAGTCGGGGTCCTCTCTGCGGGTCCGCCGCATCCCCGGCCAGGAACCCTACCCCTGTTCCGGACAGCTTTTCTATGTCGGCGGCTGATTTTTCCAGCTGATCCTGGTCGCGACCGTTGAGCACAACCTGGCAGCCTTCCTGGGCCAGAATGAGAGCGGTGGCATAGCCCAGTCCGCGGCTGGACCCCGCCAGAAACGCTTTTTTACCTGTTAATCCCAGATCCATCTTTCCTCCTCAGAAAATCTCAATATGGTCCTCAATCACCGGCAGGTGGGGGTAGTGACGTTCTACCCAGGGTATGATCTTTGCTAAACTGCGCTGGGTATGAGCGCTGTCATTGCTGAGAGCGGCACAGCCGATCAGGGACTCCTGCCATTGATCCTGCAATCCCAGCTCCGCCACAGCGACGTTGAATTCGCGGCCCAGCCGGCTGAGGAGCGGTTTCAGCTGGCTCCTTTTTTCTTTCAATGAGCTGCACATGGGAATGTGCAGGTGAATTGTCAGTAAGCCGATTACCATAATTTCAGACAGTTGATTTCAGGTGGTTTCCCCCGGTCCAGTCAAAATTGCCGAAGCGCTCCTCAACCAGCCGGCGGGCAGTCTTTGCTTCTGAAGGGGTGACCTGACCCGGCACCAGATCCAGGTTGAGGGCGGTCTGGAAGGCGTCGATAAACACCCGGGCTGCTTCATCCCAGCTGACTTCCCGCCCCAGGACGCCGGAAACGGTTTCCGCTCTGGAAAGCAGCAGCGCCGCGGCTTGCTCCCGCTCCCTGTTGGATGGATAGCGGAGGACCTCGGTTATACGGGTCAGGTTCCCTGTTAGCGGCAGGGAGCCATGCTGGAGCAGGCCGTCCTTCTTGCGAGCCTGGGCACTGCCGATGATCTTTTTCCCCTCAACGGTGATTTCAAAATCGGAGGGATTTTCGAAGCAAACTGGCTGCTGGCGGGCCCGGGGATCTTTCCCATGGTGGATCTCAACGGGCAGCTCCAGGAGTTTTAGGGCCAGAAGCAGTGCTTGAGAGAGCCGCTGGTAGCTGTCCATCAGACTGCCCTGGAGGCGGGGATCGGTCCAGGGACCAATTACCGCATAGGTGAGCTCATCGGTGTGCAGGATGGCCCGACCGCCAGTGGGACGGCGGACGAGATCCCAGCCTTTCTGCTCCAGGCGGACCAGATCGGCGTCAGCCCTGGGCTGGCTGTAGCCCAGAGAGAGACAGGGGGGATCCCAGCGGTATAGGCGCAGGGTAGGGGGCACGTCCCCCCGGCCGACCGCTTCCAGGATGGCGGAATCCAGAGCCATGTTGACTTTTCCAGGCTGGGGATCCGAGAGGATCAGCCTCCAGGTTGCGCCAGGCAGGTGGGTTTCCATGGGGAGAATTATAGCCCATCCCGGGCTGAGGTCCGTTTATCCATGTCAGTTTTGGAGGTCCCGGATCAGTCGATTTGGGAGCCAGGTGGGGGATACAAGCCTTAAAAAGGCTGTTTTAGCCATATTTGCTCCCTTTTTGGTGGGATTTTGCTTGCAAAAAAGTCCACTTTCATATATACTGTGGGTAAATTATGGGAGAAAGTGGTAAATAGTGGTTCGCCGGGTGACCGGCGATCTGCGTTTAAGACAGGAACCGAACATATGTTCTTAGGGCAGTATCGGCACTCCTTGGATGATAAAGGCAGAATGATTGTACCGGCCCGGTTCCGGGATTTGCTGGATGGCCCTATCTATCTCACTCAGGGATTCGACCAGAACCTGCGGGTGCTTCCTGAAGCAGCTTTTGTTTCCATCTATGAACGTGTCACTGAGATGAGCACCACAAACCCCACCGCCCGCCAGCTGCGGCGGCTGATATTTTCCACTGCCCAGCAGGTTGATATTGATGCCAACGGCCGCATCCTGATTCCTAAATATCTGCGCGATGTGGCCAACTTGACTGACGAGGCGATTGTCGTTGGTGTCGGTGAAGCTGTGGAAATCTGGTCACCCGAAGCCTGGGAAACCCAGAACCAGCTTCTTCAGGATGCTAACTCAAATGCCGAACGATTTGCTGCCTTAGATATTTAGGATATCCGATGCAGCATGTCCCGGTTCTTTTCCAGGAAGTTTTAGAGTTATTAAACCCGATCCCGGGTGGCACATATCTGGACGGGACCCTGGGGGCTGGAGGCCACAGCAGGGGAATTCTGGAAAGAAGTTCGCCGGATGGGCGGGTAGTTGGGTTTGATCGGGATCCCCAGGCGCTATCATTGGCCCGGGAGAATTTACAGGAATTTGGGAATCGGATCATTTTCATTCAGGATTCCTACCAGAACTTTCAATTGCACCTTAACAACCTAAATTGGCATGCTATCGACGGCATATTGCTGGATCTGGGATTATCCTCCATGCAGCTGAATACAGCTGAGCGCGGTTTTTCTTTCCAGGATGATGGACCCTTGGATATGCGCTTTGATCCCCAGCAGTCCCTCACGGCGGCTGATCTTGTAAACGGTTTATCCCGGGAAGATCTGGCGGAGCTTATTTTCAGATATGGTGAGGAAAAGCTATCCCGTAAAATTGCCGATGCGATTATTGCTAACCGCCCTCTTGTCCGCACCAAGGATTTAGCACAGCTTATTAAAAAGGTAACCCGAAATCGAAAAACAAGAATACATCCTGCAACACGCACTTTCCAGGCGTTGAGAATTGCGGTCAACGGAGAATTGGATGCCCTCGAGGCGTTCCTGCCTTCAGCGCTGGAAGCATTGAAACCAGGAGGGCGGTTGGCAATCATTGCTTTTCATTCCTTGGAAGACCGGATTGTGAAGACTTTTTTCAGAAGAGAGAGCAAAGATTGCATTTGCCCTCCCGAAATACCCCAGTGTGTCTGCGGCCACACTGCCCGCTTGAAGGAATTGACCCGGCGGCCGGTCCAACCGGCCGAAGAGGAGATCAATCTCAATCCCCGGGCCAGGAGCGCCAAATTGCGAGTAGCAGAAAAAATTTTTAATTGATCTGGCACGAGGCTTGCAATTAATTAAAGGATACTTTGTAACCGCAGAGAGGAAAACGTCCAGGCAGAAATTATGAAAGAATCCTTTATCCAAGGCTACTCGAATTCGCCCCGGCGGCAGAAACTCCAGATCTTAGGAGGAATCCTGATTGCTGCGGTGCTGGGCTCAATGATGCTGATCCTTTATCTGGTTGTGTCAGCCCGGGTTGTGTCCATGGGCAGGCAGCTGCAGCAGGCCAAGGACGATATCGATCAGCTGGTGTATCTCAGTGTTAACTACAGTTACCAAATTGAACGCCTATCGCGGTTCGATGTGATGGAAAAGCGAGCAACTGAAATGGGATTCCGACCTCCTTATCCTGGCGAAGTGTTTTATGTCCCGGTACCGGGATATACCACCCAGGAAGGAAGTGCGGTTGAAATGGCAAATGACAGCCGCCCGGCGGTTATCAACGTCAACTTAAAGGAGTACCATCAAACCCTGCTTGAATGGGTGGGAGAACAGCTGAGTGCTTTATTGAGGCCGTTCGAGGGTTTATGAACGAGAAGATCACCTACAACTGGCGCTATATCAGCATTGCTGTGTTGCTCTCTTTATTTGGGATAGCAATCATCGCCCAGATGGTGCGCATCCAGCTGACTGTGAACGCCAGCGATCTCACCAGTCCCAGTCAGATGGGCCAGTGGGAGACAGCCGCTTCCCGGCGGGGATTGATTTTGGACCGCAATGGTCATGTGTTGGCTGGCAATCAGACAGTTTATACGGTGGATGTCAATTTTGAGGATTTTAATCAGCCAGGTGAGATCGAAGAGGTAAAAGCCCTGGCTGAATTGGCTATTGATGTATTTCATATCACTAATCAGGATTTACTGGGATTCCTGCAGCAGGAACCCCGGCCGCTGACCAAGAACATCACGGTTGAAAGGTTCGCTTCCCAGGCGGATTTGCTGCGTTTTTTGGATTTGGTTGAAAGTTATTACGCCGGAGGGATTGTGGACCCGTCAGCAACTGAGACTCCGCCAGCTGATTCCCTTACGCTAGAAGACAGCGTCAAGGTGATCGATTGTTCTGATCTGGAAAGAATCAGCTGTACACCTCACCTGACCCGCAGTTATCCGGAAAAGACATTGGCGTCAAATATCATTGGATTTGTGATGAGGGATACCAAACAGGGCCAGCTGGGCATTGAAGAGAAGTTTGACTCCACTTTATTCGGTAATGACCGAAACTGGTGGGCCTTATGGGACCCCCATAAGGCCGATCAAGCGCCTGATCCTGACAATGGAGCCAATATCGTTCTGACCATTGATGCTGTTCTCCAGGCTGACATTGAGGCGATTCTGGACAAGACCATCAAGAAGACCGGTGCTGTTGCCGGGACAGTGATTGTCATGAATCCCCAGAACGGGGAAATCCTGGCCATGGCCTCCACTCCCCGGGCTGATATCAACCGCTATTGGGATGAGGAATATTACGACATCATCAACAATCATGAAAACGTCTTTAACTATGCCATTAAATCTTATGAACCCGGGTCCGTGGTCAAGGTCCTCACCATGGCTGCGGCCTTGGACGCTGGTGTTGTGGAGCCTGACACCGAGTTCATCGATGAGGGCGAGATTGAGGTTGGGGGTGTCACTATCAAAAACTGGAACGAAAAAGCCTGGGGCCCCCAGAATATGACCTCCTGTTTGCAAAATTCCCTTAACGTTTGTCTGGCCTGGGTGGCTACCCAACTGGAGGCAGAGAGTTTTTACAACTATATGCAGGACTTTGGTCTGGGACAGCTGACCGGTATTGAGCTCTCCGGTGAATCCCCTGGGCTGGTGAAATCTTATTGGAGCCCGGATTATACCCGCTCTGAGCTGGGGACCAACGCCTTCGGGCAGGGGATTGAGATCACACCCATCCAGATGGTCAAGGCCGTATCCGCGGTGGCCAATCATGGTGAGATGGTGGCACCCAGGATCATTCATTCGGTGGTTGACGATGGCTACCGGTATACGCCGCCCAAAACCGTGGTTGGGCATCCGATCAGCCCGGAGACCGCTCGCACCCTGACGGAGATGCTTCAGCAGTCGCTCCAGAATGAATCTTCCCTGGCTCTGGTGCCTGGCTACAGCCTGGCCGGGAAAACCGGTACTGCGGAGATCTACATACCAGGATTGGGATATAAGAGTTCGGCGACCAATACCTCGTTTGTTGGTTGGGGACCGACAGATGATCCCCAATTCCTGGTTTATGTGTGGATTTCCAAACCTTCGGCTTCGATCTGGGGTTCGGAAATCGCTGCACCAGTATTCAGGAAAGTGGTTGAGAAAGTTGTTGTCCATCTTGGTATACCGCCAGATGCGGTGAGGATGACGCTCCAGGATTGAATTTATGATTACTTTGGGAGTGGTGTTCGAAGCATTAAAAGGACAGAAGCCTGCCTGGGCGGATCAGATAATTGCCGATGTAGGAGTTGATTCCCGCACTCTGATTCCCGGGTCCATGTTCGTGGCCCTGGTTGGGGAATCCGCTGATGGGCATGATTTCGTTCAAGATGCCTTTGACAACGGAGCCTCGTTTGCTTTAATCAGCCATCCGGTTGCAGCGGAATTCCCGATCATCGATCTCCGGGAAGGCTCTGAAGCGGACCTGGACCGGGAAGTCGAGCAGCCGTTTTGTTTGCTGGTGGATGATACCCTCAAAACCCTGCAGGGTGTTGCCAAATATTGGCGTCAGCAGCTGGACCTGAGGGTAATCGGCATCACTGGCAGTGTGGGCAAGACCACCACCAAAGAGCTGACCACCACAGTGTTGAAACAGCGCTACCGCACATTGAAGAATCCTGGAAATCTAAACAACGAGATTGGTTTGCCGATGACACTCTGGCGGCTGAGTGAAGGGCATCAGCGGGCTGTACTGGAAATGGGATTTTATGTGCCCGGGGAGATTGAGTTCTTATGCGATTTGGCGCGTCCTTCTGTTGGGGTGCTGACCACTATCGGTACGGTCCATGCGGAGCGGGCAGGTTCCCAGGAGGAAATCGCCCGCGGTAAAGCGGAATTAGTCAGAGCCTTACCTCCTGCCCCTGCAGGGGTTGCCATTCTCAATTTTGATGATCCCTGGGTCCGGGCGATGGCAGATCAAACACAGGCCAGGGTGTTTTATTACGGGCTGAACCCTGAAGCTGATTTATGGGCTGACCAGGTCGAGGGGTTGGGTCTGGATGGTATTAAATTCCGATTGAATTACCAGGGAGAGCGCATTTATTTGAAAGTTCCTTTGATCGGCAGGCATTCTGTACACACTGTGCTGCGGGCAGCTGCTGTTGGCCTGGTGGAAGGCCTTTCCTGGGAAGAGATCAGCCGCGGACTGCGCTCGGAACACACCCAGCTCCGTCTGGTTGTGGTCAAAGCTGCCAGCGGAGCTACTATCTTGGACGACACCTATAATGCCTCCCCCAAGTCTATGCTGGCCGCCTTGAATTTATTGGAAGAGATGATTGGCCGTAAAGTTGCCGTTTTAGGAGACATGCTTGAACTGGGCCGCTATGAGGATCAGGGACACCGCAAGGTAGGTATCCGCGCTGCTGAGGTGGCTGACGAGCTGGTTACGGTCGGGGAGCTGGGGAGAATTATCGCCCGGGCAGCCGCTGAGACAGGAATGAAGGATGAGTACATTCACACATTCAGGGACGATAGTGAAGCCAGCGAATTCCTGAAGGAATTCCTAACTGAGGGCGATGTTGTCCTGGTAAAAGGATCCCGGGGTATGCGTATGGATAAAATCGTTGCTTCATTGGAGGCTGGATAATGAACTCTACATCCTCCATGGCCTTAGCTCTATCAGCTTTCAGCTTCCTGCTGACAGTGATCTGGGGACAGCCTCTGCTGCGGGTTCTGCGACTGCTTAAAATTGGCGAACATATCAGGGTTGAAGGCCCCGAGCGCCATTATAAGAAACTAGGTACGCCCACTATGGGCGGCGTGCTGATCCTCTTCCCGGTGGCTTTGCTCACTATTCTGTTCAATGCTGTCAAGATCTTCGGGTTCTCAGTCTTCGGGAACTCTGTGCTGGTGCCATTGATTGTCTTTGCTGCATTCGCGCTAATAGGATCGCTGGATGATTGGATCAGCTTGAGGGGCACCCGGGGCGGAGATGGGCTCTCTGCCCTTGCCAAACTGATCCTGCAGCTGGTTGTAGCGACTGCCACAGTCCTGGTATTGCGGCTATTTCTGGACGTTCCGGAGCTCTATCTGCCGGGATTGGATTTCGAGATCCATCTGGGTTTCTGGTATTTCCCGATCGCCATCATTGCCATCGCCGGGTATTCTAATGCGGTTAATTTCACTGATGGGCTTGATGGTCTGGCTGGATTGATTTCTGCAACAGCCTTCGCCGCTTATGGGGCCATCGCCCTCATCCAGGGGCAGATTTACCTGGCCCGCTTCTGTTTTATCCTCGTCGGGGCAATTTTTGGATTTTTATGGTTCAACGTTTACCCGGCGGAATTATTCATGGGCGATACTGGCTCGCTGGCCCTGGGTGCCACCCTTGCAGTGGTGGCTTTGATGACCGGGCAGTGGGCAGTGCTGCCGATCATTGGCATCATCCCTCTCAGTGAACTGCTGAGTGTGATCATCCAGGTGGCTTTTTTCAAACTGACCAAAGGCCGTCGGGTCTTTAAAATGACTCCCCTGCACCACCATTTTGAGCTGCTGGGGTGGAGTGAAACTCAGATTGTCCAGCGCTTTTGGCTGATTGGCCTGGTAGCGGGTTTGGTAGGGGTAGCTTTATCACTGGTGTGATGATGAATAGATGGGAAGGGAAACACCTGGTAATCCTGGGAGCAGCCCGCCAGGGTTTGGCTCTGGCAAAGTATCTCAGCAGCCGGGGAGTACGGATCACAATTACGGATCAGAAAGATGAGGGATCATTGCAGGGTGTAATGGAGAAATTTCAGGCTGGAGAGGTCAACTGGGTTCTGGGAGGTCATCCTCTGGAGCTTCTGAATGACGCTGATGGACTGGCGGTCTCGGGCGGTGTTCCTCTGGATCTCCCCATCGTGGTGGAAGCCCGACGGCGGGGAATTTCGCTGACAAATGATTCCCGGGAATTTTTGGACCTGGCTCCTTGCCCGGTAATCGGCATCACCGGTTCCGCCGGGAAGACCACAACCACACTGTTGGTTGGGAAAATAGCGGCGGCTGCGCTTGGTTCTGACCGGGTCTGGGTTGGAGGAAATATTGGGAATCCTTTGATCAGCGAGGTGGATTCAATGAAGCCGGATCACCTGGCTGTGATCGAGCTGTCCAGCTTTCAGACCGAGCTGATGGACAGCTCTCCCGCTATTGCCTGTGTACTGAACATTACTCCCAACCATCTGGATAGGCACGGAACGATGGAAGCCTACACTCTGGCGAAAGCGCGGATACTGGATTACCAGAAGCCTTCTGATACAGCTGTCCTCAACCGGGAGGATACCGGATCCTGGGACCTTCGCTCCCATGTGCGAGGACGACTGCTCAGCTTTGGGGTTCAGAAACCCCCCCGCGGAGTTGTTGGGACTTACCTGGAAGGTGAGTGGATCGATTATTGGGACGGGAGCGAAGCCAGCCAGCTGGTTCCCCTGGCCAGCATCCAGCTGCGCGGTGAGCACAACCGTCTGAATGTCCTGGCTGCCTGTGCGATCGCGGTTGCCGCCGGGTTGCCTGAGTCGGCGATGAGGGAAGGTGTGGAAGCTCTTGCGGGTGTCGAGCACCGTCTGGAAATTGTACGGTCCTGGAAGGGAGTTGAATGGATCAATGACTCGATTGCCACTGCCCCTGAACGATCATTAGCAGCGATCAAATCATTTGAGGAACCCATCATCCTGCTGGCCGGTGGCAGGGATAAGGATCTGCCCTGGAGGGAATTTGCTGAAATGGTCCAGAAAAGGGTGAAGGCTTTGATATTGTTCGGGGAGGCAGCTGATTTGATTGAAAGCGAGCTTTTGAAATATTGTCTTGACCGGGAGCACCAGCTGCCATACTGGAAATGTAGTGGGCTCCAGGAAGCTGTGGAAAAGGCAGCTGATGTTGCCGAGCCTGGTGATGTGGTGCTGCTATCTCCCGGTGGGACCAGTTTTGACGAATTTGTCGATTTTGCAGATAGGGGAAGGATGTTCCGAAAATGGGTCAGCGAACTGAATTGAAGAATACCGATCCAGCACCCCTGGATCTGGCCATTGATATCCCCTTCCTCAGCATAGTGACCGGGTTGCTGATCTTCGGGCTGCTGATGCTGTATTCAGCGTCCTGGGATGTTTCCTGGCATGCCTCCAGGGATGTCAATTCATTTTTCCTGCGCCAGCTGGCCTGGCTGGCGATTGGCTTGTTAGCTGCTGCCTTCTTCTATTTCATGGACTATCACAGGTGGGAGAAGAACCGGCTGGCCACCCTGGCAATCCTGGGAACGGTTGGGTTGCTGCTGCTGGTGTTGATCATTGGAGAGCGCTCTTTGTTTGGAGGAAAGTCAGTCCAGCCCTCTGAGCTGGCCAAGCTGGTGATTGTCATCTATCTGGCCGTCTGGCTGAACGCCAAGGGGGAGATGATCAAGCAGGTGGATTTTGGGATCCTTCCCCTGGGGATCATTTTGGGGGTCGTTGCTGGCTTGATCGCTATCCAAACCGATCTCAGTGCCGCGGTGACGGTATTTGTCCTCGGATTGCTGCTTTTCTTTATGGCAGGCGGTTCCCTGCTGCAGATCCTGCTTTTACTGTCGACGTCCTCTATACTGGGTGCTGTGATAGTAGCTATCAAAAAGCCGGAAGTTTACCAGCGCATCGAGGATTTCTGGGTTGGAATTCGGGATATCAACACCATTGGGTCCGAGCAGATTGCCAAATCTTTCACTGCCTTCATTGATGGGGGCTGGTTTGGAGTGGGGCTCGGTAAAGGGGTTGCCAAGCTCGTTCTGCTTCCTGTTCCCCACACTGACAGTATTTTTGCCGTGATTGGGGAAGAACTCGGCTTTTTCGGAGCAAGTATATTGGTGATTCTCTATGCTCTGCTGCTCTGGAGGGGGATGATCATCGCCAAGAGAGCTCCGGATGGGCTGGGGTCCCTGCTGGTGGCGGGGCTGGTTTTCTGGATCGTGTTTGAGGCTTTTGTCAATATCGCGGTCATCATTGGTTTGCTGCCGGTTGCCGGGAATCCCCTGCCGTTTATTTCCCAGGGAGGTTCGAATCTGGTGGTAACCCTGTCGGCTGTAGGTATTATTCTGGGCATTGACCGGCAGGCGGAAATTGTAAGAAGAAAACAGGAACGGAGGTCTTTAGGTGCGGTTGTTGATCTGCGCGGGAGGGACCGGCGGGGGAGTGTTCCCCGCTTCAGCCGTCCTGCAGGCACTAAACGATCTTAACCCGGATTGGCAGGCGGCAGGCGCTCTGCTCTGGGTTGGTGGAGAAGGTGGTATGGAAGGAGAAATTATCTCCCGACAGCATATTGATTTTCGAGCGATTCCTGCTGCAGGACTGCATGGTGTCGGTCTGAAAAGCTTGCCAGGAAATCTTGCAAAGCTGGTGAAGGGTTTCCTCAAGGCCCGCTCCATCATCCGGGAATTCAAGCCTGACGTGCTGTTTTTTACTGGAGGGTACCTGGCTGTCCCGGTGGCGTTCGCCGGGAAGTCTGTTCCCAGCCTGGTATTCGTGCCTGACATCGAGCCTGGCCTGGCAATTAGAACCATCTCCAACCTGGCGGACAAGCTTGCCATTTCCGTGGAGCCCGGTCGGCTCTACGCTTCTCCCGGAAAGCCGGTAGTGGTCTCCGGTTATCCTGTACGCCAACAGCTGCTGTCCTGGACCCGCAAAAGTGCGCTGAAAAACTTTGAATTCAGCCCTGATCTGCCGGTTCTACTGGTATTCGGCGGAAGCAAAGGGGCCCGTTCTATCAATCAAGCGTTGACCAGGGTCCTTTCAGAACTGCTGAGCGAGATGCAGGTCCTGCACATCACTGGAAAACTGGATTGGGAAGGCATCAGTACCAAACGGGATCAGCTAACAGCCGGGCAGCAGAGTCGCTATCGAGTGTTCCCCTTCCTGCATGAGGAAATGGGAGCGGCGCTGCGGTGCGCGGACCTGGTAGTATCGCGCAGCGGCGCTTCTATCCTGGGAGAATACCCGCTTTTTGAGCTTCCGGCAATTCTGGTGCCTTATCCGCATGCCTGGAGATACCAAAAGACCAACGCCAGTTATTTGGCGGATCAAGGAGCCGCTGTGATCGTTAAGGATGAGGATCTGCCTGATAAGCTGCTCCCTGAAGTGCAGTCCCTGATCCATGATCAAGGGCGCCTGAGAGCGATGCGCGCTGCCCTGCGGGAGCTGGCAGAGCCGGATGCTGCCGGCTTGATCGCCCGGGAGTTGTTGGATCTGGCAGCCAAGGACCAGGGAGGAAGAGAGTCATGATCTCTATTCTTTCCGCCTTCTGGATGTTTGTGATCCTGTTTGGTCTGATCGGGGCCATGCGCGGTTGGGCCAAGGAACTGCTGGTCATCTTCAGCGTTATCCTGGGATTGTTCTTAATTTATATCCTGGAATCGTTCACGCCCTATGTGGTGCCCTTTGAGGAAGTTTTGGCGAAAGTGGAAAACCTGAGTCCTGGGTCCAGTTTTGAATCCCTTCCCCTGGCAATTCAGGATGAACTCCGCATCCAGTTCTGGTCCCGGGCGGCTATTATCGGGGTGCTGACATTCTTCGGTTACCAGACTCCCCGGCTGGCGGTTATCCGGGACAAAGCCCACCGGGAGCGGGTGCAGGATTTCCTGCTGGGAGTGGTGCTGGGATTGGGAAGCGGATTTTTCATCGTTGGCTCTTTATGGTGGTACATGGCTGCTGCCCAGTATCCCTTTTCCCCCCAGATTCTGCCTCCTCAGCCAGGCACTCCACTGGGAGATGCTGCGATCAGCATCCTTCAATATTTCCCGCCAGTTTTTGCCAGCAATCAGATCGGGCTGTTCTTTGCTGTTGTGGTGGCTTTTATGTTCGTATTGGTGGTGTTCATCTGATGGAACACATTCATTTTATCGGCATTGGAGGGACGGGTTTGTCAGCGATAGCTAAAGTACTGCTGGAGCAGGGCTACAGGGTGAGCGGATCGGATTTGCAGGATTCACCGCTCTTTGAGGCTGTCAAATCGGCAGGCGGTTCTGTCTTTCTGGGTCATCAGAAGGAAAACATCCGCGGTGCCGACCTGGTAGTCCGCTCTTCCGCCGTGCCGGAGAATAACCCGGAGGTGCAGGCAGCCCTTGAAGCGGGAATTCCAGTGCTCAGACGCTCAGAGTTCCTCGGTCGCCTAACGGCCGGGAAAAAGACTCTGGCGGTAGCCGGGACACATGGAAAAACGACCACCACCTCTATGCTGATCTGGATCCTCTCCAGCTTAGGTTTGGAGCCATCCTTTATCGTAGGCGGCGTGGTGGCCAATCTGGGAACCAATGCTCAGGCAGGCAAAGGTGAGTTCTTTGTTGTTGAGGCGGACGAATATGATTATATGTTCCTGGGTTTGCACCCTCAGATCGCTGTGGTTACCAATGTGGAACACGATCATCCGGACATCTTTCCAACTCTGGATTCAATTGAGGATGCTTTCCGCCAGTTCGTGGCTAATTTACTGCCGGACGGGACGTTGATCGCCTGCGCGGAAAGTCCCGCCGCCGTGAGGTTGATCGAAGGGCTTGAGGCGGGTCAGACGCCGATCACCTATGGGTATTCTAGCAGTGGAGGGACTTATACGGCTGAGAACATACGGGTAAACCCGGATGCTGGAATGGATTTTCTATTGCGCGCTCCTGATCAGGGTTTGAAGGATACTTTGCCGGTATCCCTGGCTGTGCCCGGCAGGCATAATGTGCTCAACGCCCTGGCGGCCTTTGGGGTTGCCGACAGGTTGGGGCTGGACCGGGAAGCGATCGTCCAGGCCCTGGCCAATTTCAAAGGAAGTGAGCGGAGATTCGATGTCCGGGCTGAGAGGGCAGGCGTGCTGATCGTGGATGATTACGGCCACCATCCCACTGAAATCAAAGCCACTCTGGCAGCTGCCCGGGCGGCTTATCCAGATCGCTACATCCGGGTTGTTTGGCAGCCGCACACTTATTCTCGGACCACGACGCTTTTTAAAAGCTTTGCAGAAGCGTTTGTCGAAGCAGATCAGGTGATTGTGCTGGATGTTTATGAAGCCCGGGAGCAGCGCCCAGAGAGTTTCCAGATTGCGACCCTGGTCCAGGCCCTCAAACATGACAACACCATCTACCTGGGCGACAACGATCACGCTGCCGCCTACCTGGAGAAAGAGCTCCGGGCGGGGGATCTGCTGCTGGTCTTCAGCGCTGGAGATGCTATCGAGATCAGTGACAGGATTGAGACGCACCTGTTGGCGAGGCTAAATTGAAGAGAGGAGAATGACCATGGCTACAGAAATATATCAGGATGAAGGTGACCAGGTGGTTGAGGTGATCTTTGAGCCGCGCAGTCAATTTGACTGGGTCGTTCAGGAGGACCCCCAACTGCAGGATGAGCTGAACAGGATCCTAAATTCCGGGAAAGAGATCTCTCCTGCCGTGGTAAATAAAGTGCTGGATCGGATCAAGGATCTGTAAGGATTGAATATGCGAGAACCTGTGATCGCTGCTTCCCAGATCCAATCGCTGGAGGGTTTCTTTGGCGAGAGGCTGAGACGAGATGAATCGATGAGCCGCCATTCTGTTATGCAGGTAGGTGGTCCGGCGGATTTTCTGGTTGTCATTTCCGATCAAGAGCAGCTGGAATCAGCCGTGCGTTTTCTGTGGGAAGAAAAGGTTCCTTTCCTTCTGTTGGGAAGTGGTGCCAACACCTTGATCAGCGATGCCGGTATTCGCGAGGTGGTGCTTGTCAATGAAGCCAGGAAGATCGAGTTTATCGATCGGGAAGACCAACCGCCCCTGGTTTGGGCTGAATCAGGAGCCAGCTTCGGCGGTTTATCGCGCAGAATTGGTTCGCAAGGCTGGAGCGGCCTGGAATGGGCCTCAGGCATACCTGGCACTGTCGGTGGGGCAGTGGTGAACAATGCCGGGGCTTTTGGTTCTAATGTGGCTAATACCCTGTTTGTGGCAGAAATCTTGCATCCGCTAGGGGACAGGATTCAGCGATCGGAATGGTCGGTGGATCAATTTGGCTACGATTACCGGACCAGCGTGATCAAATCGGGTAAGAAATCCGCTGTGGTTCTCAACGCGACTTTCCAGCTTGAGCGCAGCACGCCGGAGGCGGTCAAGGGCAAGATGTCCGCGATCGCAGAGAAACGCCAGGCCTCTCAGCCTGGTGGGGCCAGCCT